>CAIJPE010000392.1 GCA_903822435.1 uncultured beta proteobacterium
GATTTGGCGCAGGCATTGCTCACGGGTGACGCGGTCGCCGCGTGCCGCATCGCCAGCGCGTTAAGGGCTGACTTCGGCGAAGCCCCCATCCTGGCGCCGGCCGAGGTGCTGGTCGAACATCTGGATTGGCGCCAATCCCTGGCTGCAGACGGTCGCCTGGACGTGGCGCGGATTCTCGATGCACGACAGCGCCTCGAGGGCCCGGTCATGCTGGCGGCGGCCGCGGTGTTCGGTGGCCCCGACGCCCGGGCTTGGATGGATGCCCAGTGGTGCTGGCTGGCCGGTCAGGCAACCAGGATCGTTTGGCATCCTTCGCATGCCGATGCATATGCTGCGGCGCTCTACCTTTGCGGTCGCTCGTGGCGGCAGGCTGCCGAATCCGTGGCTCGCATCGAGTCGTGGCGCAAGATCCCCGTGCCACTGTCGTGGATGACACAGGCCCGCTGGCGCACACAAGGCGCGGACGCGGCTTGGCCGCTGCTGGCAGAGGCTCTCTGGCTGGCTCCCGCGAGGGCGCCAGACCTGCTGGCAGAGCTGGCCGACACGCAGCTGGCCCGGCTGGTGGCTCGATTCGAGGAGCGCTTCGAACCCGCCGCCACATCCACAGCGGACTGGGCCTGGTTGCCCGCGTTCGCGTTGATCGAGCAGCCGCTGCTCGCAGATCCACTGTCCCAGGCCACCGGGCCGACAGGCACGGAACCGGGCGCCGGGTTCTCGGTGGTGATGGCTTTGTTGCGTCTGGAGCGGCAGGGCAGGCACAACGAGATCGTCGCGCATCGCGCCCGCTTGAAGGGGCTGTCGGCGCCGCTCTTCGCCGCATACATGGTCACGCGCTGATACGCAGCAACCGCGCCGTTGACGGTGGCACTTCGAACGCGTGCCGGGAAGCGGGAAGACCTGAGGCGCGCATAACGCCCTCATCACGCTCGCCTGGGTACAACTTCGATGCAGGCCGATCCCCGGCCCATCGTTCGTGACCCAAGGTCACTCGGGAGGACTATGGAAAATTCGCGTTTCAGCCAGTTCGTGCTTGCGGCGGCCACGGCCGCGTCGTTGTCGCCGCTGAGCGTGATGGCCGCTTCGTCGCTGGCGGCAGGCGGCGGATGCAGCAAGGGCGTCGGCGGCACACTGCCGTTTGACCCCAGCTTCAATCCCAGTTGCAACGGCGCGAACCAGGCAGCGACCTCGTCGCCGGGCGCGACGATCACGGCAAACAACTCGTGGACCGATCCGCGCGCGGGCACGACCATCTCGGCAAGCTGGGGCGACACGGCCGGGTTCGGCGTCCTGCACAGCAGCGCCTCGGCAATCGCCAGTACCGCCTCGCTGGGTACTGGCGGGCCATTGGCGCTCGGCATCGGTGGCAATGGCTACGCCGTTTCGGGCGACGACATTGTCTTCAACGCGCCCGGTATGGCCGGGCGCACCGCGACGGTCGTCGGCACCTTCCATGTGGACGGCACCCTGTCGGTCGGCTCCAGCAGCACCGCTGGGGCAGCTTCCAGCACCTGGAGCATCACGGCGGGCGTCCTCAGCGCCGCCAACCAGTGGACGGGGCGCGGCGCGGCGAGTGGCGCGCTGTATGACACCTACGGCTCCGTAAGTGGCAACCCGACGGTCAACCAAGACTTGGGCTTCAGCGCGCTTGTCGTCTTCGGGCAGCCCTACACGCTGGTTCTCAGGCTCGACACCTCGGCCTACGCGCAGGCGCAGCCGGCGGGATCGCCAGGCTCGCCAGAGTACGCATTGGGCGTGCTCAGCAACGCATCGGCCAACTTCCTCAACACGGCGTCGTGGGGCGGCTTTCGGTCGGTCATGCTGGCCGACGGCACGGCGGTGCAGGATTGGAGCGTAGCCTCCGGCTCGGGTGTGGACTACAGCCAGCCGGTTCTCGCTTCGGTACCTGAGCCGGGTACGAGCCTGATGCTTTTGTCCGGTCTCGGATTGATCGGGGGCGTGGCGCGAATACGCGGCCAGCGCGGTGCCTCAGCGGCCGACGGATCGGCGCGATCGTAGAGACTCCGCGATGCCCGCGGAAGGCTTCCGCGATGCGCTGGAGCATGCCGACAACGACGCCGTCAGTGCCGCAGCCGAACTCGATCGCTTCGATTTCGTCGGCCACGGCGGCGCGCCGATGCCGCCCACCTGCACGCCCGGTCACCGCCGCAGCGTGCATGGGGCCCTTCTCGATCACACGCGGGGCGGCGGCTGGTCCTTGGTTTTCCGGCCATTCGTGCGCGGTAGGCGCTAC
>CAIJPE010000393.1 GCA_903822435.1 uncultured beta proteobacterium
ATCGCCCAGAACTTCGTCGACAACCCCACCTACTACGGCCCCGAGGTGCAGGCCAACCCGCGCTTCCAGGAACGCCTCAAGCGCGAGGTGCCGCTGGGCCGGCTGGTGAGTGCAGAAGAGGATGCGCATTTCGCGGCCTACCTGTGCAGCGCTGCGGCGGCCTGCTTTGTGGGCCAGGTGTTTCCGGTCAGCGGTGGGTGGGCCGGGCGCTGAGGCGCCTGGCCGGGGACGGGCAGGTGAGTCAGCCGCGCCCGGCCCTTGCAAAGGCCATCACGCCGTCGGCCACGCGCCCGAAGCGCAGCGTCAGCAGGTCCAGCACGTAGTTCTGGTAGAGCCGCCAAGGCCTGCGATCGCCCTGCTTGGGCAGCATGGCCACGGCCCGCTGCACGTAGCCCGAGCTGAAATCCAGGAAGGGCTCTACGGCCACGCCAGGCTGGCGCAAGGGCGTGAACACGGTCTGGCCGTGCCGGCCCATGTGGCGCAGCAAGCGGCAGAAGTAGCGCGCCGTGAGGTCGGCCTTCAGCGTCCAGCTGGCGTTGGTGTAGCCGAAGGTGTTGGCCAGGTTGGGCAGGCCGCCGTACATCATGCCCTTGTAGACCAGCAGCTGCGAAGGGTCCACCGGCACGCCGTCCAGGCTGAGGCGCACATCGCCCAGCACGTTCAGCTGCAGGCCCGTTGCGGTGACGATCACATCGGCCACCAGCTCCTGGCCCGAACGCAGCCGGATGCCCTGCGGCGTGAAAGTCTCGATGGCGTCGGTGACGACCGAAGCCCGGCCCTCGCGCAGCGACTGGAAGAGGTCACCATCGGGCACCAGGCACACGCGCTGGTCCCAGGGGTTGTACGCCGGTGTGAAGTGCCGCGCCACGTCGAACTGCGGGCCCAGGGCCAGTTGCACCAGACCCACCAGCCGGGCCTTGGCGCGTGCCGGATACTTGCGGGCCAGCCGGTAGAAGTACATGCCGACCAGCACGTTCTTCAGCCGGATCAGCCGATAGGCCAGCCCTGCAGGGAGGTGGCGCTTGATCGACTCGGCGACGGCGTCCGTGGCGGGCCTGGCCACCACATAGGAGGGCGAGCGCTGCAGCATCGTCACGTGCGCCGCCGTGCGGGCCATTTCGGGTACCAGGGTCACGGCCGTGGCGCCGCTGCCAATCACCACCACGCGCTTGCCGGCGTAGTCCAGGCCTGCGGGCCAGAACTGTGGGTGCACGACCCTGCCGGTGTAGGCCTGTTCGCCGGCGAATGCGGGCCGGTAGCCCTGGGCGTAGCTGTAGTAGCCGCTGCAGAACAGAAGAAAGCGCGGCTTCATGGTGATGCGCTCGTGCTCGGGCCCGCGCTCCACCTGCACACACCAGCGTCCCTCGGCGGCCGACCAGTCGGCGCCGAGCACGCGGTGGCGCGTGCGAATGTGCGCGCCGATGGCGTGCTCGGCGGCCGCCTCGCGGATGTAGTCGCGGATTGCTGGCCCATCGGCGATGGCCTTGGCCGCGCGCCAGGGCTTGAAGTCGTAGCCCAGTGTGTACATGTCCGAATCCGACCGGACACCGGGATAGCGGAACAGATCCCAGGTGCCTCCGATCTCATCGCGCGATTCCAGCAGGGTGAAGCTCTTGTCGGGGCATTGCTGCTGCAGATGCACCGCCGCGCCGATGCCCGACAGGCCGGCACCGACGATCAACACGTCGGGCTCTTCAGGGCCCTGGCGCGGCTTCGCGGTGCGCAGGAAAGTCGCTGCTTCGCGGATGGAGCGGCGCGATTCGGGCAACCAGCGCACGATCTGCCACACGTGCGAAACGCCTTGGAAGACCTGCAGTTCCACCGTCACGCCGGCCTCGCGGGCCTTTTGCGCCAGGCGGACGGAATCGTCGCGCAGCACCTCGGATTCACCCACGTGAAGCAGCATCGGAGGCAGACCATGCATCGCGCCGTTCAGCGGCGAAGCCAGCGGCTGCGCCGGATCGGCACCCGCCAGGTAGGCCACGGTCAGGTGCAGCAATTGCTGCGGATCGAACATCGCATCGCGCCCGTCGTTCAGCGTGATGGACGGGCTGGCTCCCGTCAGGTCAAGGGCCGGCGAGAAGAGCGCTGCGGCATCGGGCAGCGTCTCGCCGGCGTCGCGCAGGGTGAGCATCAGGCCCAGGGCCAGGTTGCCCCCGGCGCTGTCGCCGGCCAGCCCCAGGCGGCCGACGGTGGCATCGGCGCTCAAGGCCCGGTAGACCGCCAGCACGTCTTGTGGCGCGGCAGGAAAGGGATGCTCCGGGGCCAGGCGGTAGTCGGGCACGAACAACCGCAGGCCTTGCAGGGCCAGCGCCGCAGTCAGCGGGCGGTGCGTGTGCGCCGAGCAGCCCACGAACCCACCACCGTGCAGGTACAGCAGCGTGGTCACCGGGCCGCTGGCGGTCTGCTTGGCCTCCACCCACTCGCCAGGCACACCGCCCAGGGTGGCGGGTGTGTAGCGCACACCGCCGGGTGCG
>CAIJPE010000394.1 GCA_903822435.1 uncultured beta proteobacterium
ATGCTGCCGGTGGAGGTGCGCATCTTCCCCACGTACAAGGTGGTGGCCGACCTGCACTTGCTCAACACCTACGCCGGGCTGACCATCCCGCTGATCGCCTCGGCCACGGCCACCTTCCTGTTCCGGCAGTTCTTCATGACCGTGCCCGACGAACTGGTGGAGGCTGCCCGAGTGGACGGCGCCGGACCGCTGCGCTTCTTCAAGGACGTGCTGCTGCCGTTGTCGGCCACCAGCATCGCGGCGCTCTTCGTCATCCAGTTCATCTATGGCTGGAACCAGTACCTGTGGCCGCTGCTGGTCACCACCGACGAGAGCATGTACCCGGTGGTCATCGGCATCAAGCGCATGATCAGCGGCGGCGACTCGGCACAGCAATGGAACCTGGTGATGGCCACCGCCATGCTGGCCATGATCCCGCCGGCGCTGGTGGTGGTGCTGATGCAGAAGTGGTTCGTCAAGGGCCTCGTGGACACCGAGAAATAGCAGATGGCAGCCATCACTTTGCGCGACGTCCAGAAGGCCTACGGCACCGGACCCAAGGCCAACCGCGTCATCCACGGGGTGAACGCGGCCATTGCCGATGGCGAGTTCATCGTCATCGTGGGCCCGAGCGGCTGCGGAAAGAGCACGCTGCTGCGCATGGTGGCCGGGCTGGAAGACATCACCGGCGGGGAGATCGAGATCGGCGACCGCGTGGTCAACGGTCTGGAGCCGGCCGAGCGCGACATCGCCATGGTCTTCCAGAACTACGCCCTGTATCCGCACATGAGCGTGTACGACAACATGGCGTACGGCCTGAAGATCGCCAAGGTGCCCAAGACCGACATCGATCAACGGGTCAACAAGGCCGCCAAGATCCTGGAACTCGGTGCCCTGCTCGACCGCAAGCCCCGGCAACTCTCGGGCGGCCAGCGCCAGCGCGTGGCCATGGGCCGCGCCATCGTGCGGCAGCCGCAGGTGTTCCTGTTCGACGAGCCGCTGTCCAACCTGGACGCCAAGCTGCGGGCCGCCACGCGGCTGGAGATCCAGAAGCTGCACGCCGAGTTGGGCATCACCTCGCTGTTCGTCACGCACGACCAGGTCGAGGCCATGACGCTGGCACAGCGCATGATCGTCATGAACGGCGGCCGGATCGAGCAGATGGGCACGCCCGAAGAGGTCTACCAGCGCCCGGCCAGCACCTTCGTCGCAAGCTTCATGGGCTCGCCGCCGATGAACCTGCTGGGCGGCCGAGGCGATGGCGCCCGCTTCCTGGTGGGCGACGTGGCCCTGCCGGTGACGGTGCCGGGCACCGGCGAACTGCTGCTGGGCGTGCGGCCAGAGCACGCCACGGTCGACCCGGCAGGTGCCTGGCCGCTGAAGGTCGACATGCTGGAAATGCTGGGCGCCGAGCGGCTGGTGTACGGCCATGTGGGCGGGGCGCCGTTCACCCTGCGCGTGGATGCCCGCCACGCCGTGCCCCGGCCCGGCGACACCGTGCGCCTGAGTGTCGAGCCCGAACAACTCCACTGGTTCGACCCGGCCACCCGCGCCCGGCTGCCCGGCCATTGACACGGCATGCACACCATGACCGATTGGCCCCTGCCCTTCTGGATCGCCCACCGCGGCGCCGGCAAGCGCGCACCCGAGAACACCCTGGCCGCCTTCCGGACGGGGGCCATGCACGGCTGGCGCGCCTTCGAGTGCGACGTCAAGACGAGCGCAGACGGCGTGCCCTTCCTGCTGCACGACGACACCCTGCTGCGCACGGCGGGCCAACCCGGTGTGGCGGGCGAGCAGCCCTGGTCGGACCTGTCGCGGCTGGATGCCGGCAGTTGGCACTCACCGGCTTTCGCGGGTGAGCCCATCCCCAGCCTGGACGCCGTGGCCGCCTTCGTCCAGCGCAACGGCCTGGCCCTGAACATCGAGATCAAGCCCACGCCCGGCCAGGAGGAAGCCACAGGCGTGGCCGTCGGGCAAGCCTGCCTGCGGCTGTGGGGCGGCGCGCCCGAGCGGCTGCTGTTCAGCTCGTTCAGGCCCGAGTCGCTGAAGGGCGCGAGCCGATCCGCGCCGGGCGTGCCACGCGGGCTGCTGCTGGACCGCCTGTGGACGGGCTGGTGGGACGTGGCGCAGTCGCTCGGGTGCGTGGCCGTCATCACGAACCACCGGCTGATGGACGCTGCCATGGTCCGCCAACTCCACGGCGCCGGCCTGCGCGCGCTCTGCTACACGGTCAATGAGGTCGAAGACGCGCAAAGGCTGCTCGACCTGGGCGTGGATGGCCTGATCACCGACGCGATCGACCGTTTCGCCCCCGCATTGGGGGGGGTCGAGGCTGCGGTCTGCCCACCCAAGTCGGGGGTTTGAGGGCTTCGACCCCCGAGCGTAGGGGGCCTCCCGACGGCCCGCTCGGGAGGGAGAACTGCCACAGTTCGTCATCGGGAAACGAACCCCGCAGTCCACCCACCCATTCGGAGTTTCCATGCGCAAGATTGCCGTCGCCACCCTGCTTGCAGTCCCCCTGTGGGCCAGCGCCGCGACCAACCTGGTCACCAACGGCAGCTTCGAAGCAGGCCTGTCCGGCTGGACCGTGAGCGGCAGCGTGGGCGACGCCTACCCGGCCACCGTCATCACCTACAACAGTGCCTCGCCGTACCCCACGGGCGCCTTCGGGGAAGCCGTGCCGGTGGACAACGCGGTGAACGCCGGCCCTGATGCAGCGGGCACGCAGGCGCTGTACTTCGTGAGCGACTTCTCCACGCAGATCGTCAGCCAGTCGATCACCGTGCCGACGGGCGGCAGCTATCAGTTCGGCCTGGACGTCTACCTGCCTGCCAACGGCTTCGCCAACGCCGTCGATGGCACCATCGGCATCACGCTGGGCAGCAGCAACTTCGGCACCTACCCGCTGTCGGGCTTCACGGCCACCACGTGGACCCCGGGCTCGTCCGCGCTGACCCTGGCAGCCGGCACGTATACCCTTTCGCTGGCCTTCACCACCGACGGCTTTCCGGCCAAGGACATGGTGATCGACAAGGTCTACCTGGTCAGCACGCCGGTTCCGGAAGCCGGCACCGCCGCGATGATGTTCGCCGGCCTGGCCAGCATCGCCTTCCTGGCCGCCCGTCGCCGCCCGATGCGGTGAAGCCGCGGGCGCCTCGCGCGCCTGTCGGTGAAGGGCCGCCGCGTGCGGCCCTTCACTTCTGAAGTGCAGACATCGCAAAGGTCCGCAGAAGGGCCTTGAAACATCCCCCATCCGTGGGGTGAACAGCGTTACAAGTGGTTGCGACCAGCACGGGAAGTGCAATAGTCGGGTCATAGGGTCCATTCGACCCCTCAGCCCAACCCGACGGAGCCCCCATGCGGACTTTCGCCATTGCTTCTCTCCTCGCCGCCCCCTTGTGGGCCGGCGCCGCTACCAACCTGATCACCAATGGCAGCTTCGAGGACGGCCTGAGCGGCTGGACCGTGAGCGGCAGCGTGGGTGACATCTACCCCGCCACGGTCATCACCTACAACAATGCCAGTGCCTACCCCACGGGCGCGTTTGGCGAAGCCGTGCCGACGGACAGCGCCATCAACCTGAGCCCCGACGCCGTCGGCTCGCAGGCGCTGTACTTCGTCAGCGATTTCTCCACGCAGGTGGTCAGCCAGACATTCACGGTTCCGACGGCCGGCACCTATGCCTTCGGCCTGGACGTGTACCTGCCGGCCAATGGGTTTGCAAATTCGGTGGACGCCACGCTGGGCATCACGCTGGGCAGCAGCAACTTCGGCACCTACCCGCTCTCCAGCTTTACCGCCACCACCTGGACGCCAGGTGCCGCGTCCGTGAATCTCGCCGCCGGCACCTACACCGTGGCGCTGGCCTTCACCAGCGCCGGCATGCCGGCCAAGGACATCGTGATCGACAGGGTCTACCTGGTCAGCAGCGTGCCAGAAGCCAGCACCACCGCCATGCTGATTGCGGGCATTGCCTGCCTGGGCTTCATCGCGGCGCGCCGCAAGACCCCGCGCTGAGTCCTTCGGCACCCAGCAAAAAGCCCCGCTTGCGGGGCATTTTTTCATGGTGGACCGCCGCCGTTACCGGCGCGGTGGCGAAGCCGATCAGCCCCGACGTCGGCGGGACAAGAAGCCCACGACAGCCAGGCCCATGGCCATCAGGCCATAGGTAGCGGGTTCGGGCACGGGCGGCGGCACGGTGGGCAAGGCCTCGTTGTAGAGCCGGACGAGCGCAATGCTGCCGCTGGAGTACTCGCCCTGGCCGCCACCCTGCGTGTTGTCCAGGAAGAAGTTGATCCGGTTGCTGGCGTCGATGTTCATCACGTCGGTGGCTACCGTGGCTTGGGACGAACCATCGAGGTAGAACGTGACGACACCGTTGTTGTTCACCAGGAAGACGTCGTGATAGACGTTGTTGGTGAAGGCCGCCCCTCCGCCCACGGGGTACACATTGAGGACGTTGGCGGGGCTGACGTAGAAGCCGTTGTCGGTGGTGCGGCTGGACACGTCGGCAATGCGCCGCCAGGCCCCATCGCGTTCGGTGAACTTGAACACCATCTCCAGCGAGTAGACGCTGTTGCTGCTTAGCAATCCCGTGGTGTCCAGCGTCAGGCCGGCCTGGTCGGTAACGGGGCTGGGAGCGCCCACGAAATTCCACACCGGCTGGGCCGAACCCAGCACCGTGTCCGCGCCGAAGCCCGAGGACGCAAGCGGGTCGGTGACGGTGAGCGCCGGCGCGCCGCCCACGGACGAGGCCAGGGTGTTGTTGAACTGGTACTGGGCCACGGGCGTCGGATCGGCTGCGTGGGCGCTGGTGACGGCCAGAGCCGCCAGCAGAATGGAGCGCGCGAATGGGGGTGTCGTCATCTCGATCCTTCCAGGCACTATTCACCTTGTCTGATGGTATTGCGTGACTGCGAATGACAGTACCCCTTGAACTCGGGGTGCGACCACGGCGCAAGCCACGCGCACCGCGCCTCACACGACGATCTGCACCTCGGTATCCAGGCCCAGCCACTGGGAGTCGGGCTCGGCGCGGGGCAACTG
>CAIJPE010000395.1 GCA_903822435.1 uncultured beta proteobacterium
CCAGCACAGGGTTGCCGGGCGCCGTGGCCACGCCACGGCTCGGCGGCGCGTGGCCGCTGGCCGCCTGGGCACGCGGCGACGGCACGCAGGCAGTGCCCCTGGCCGACTTGCGCGGCCGGCCGCTGCTGGCCGCGGCGGGGCTGGCTGCCCCCGAGAAGTTCTACGCCATGCTGGAGCAGGCCGGGCTGACGATCCAGCGCCTGCCGCTGCCCGACCACCACGACTACGCCCGCGTCCCCTGGCCGCCGGGCACGCCGGACGTGCTGGTGACCGAGAAGGACGCGGTGAAGCTCCGCGCCGAACGCATGGGGGCCACGCGCGTGTGGGTGGTGCCGCTAGACTTGCCACTGCCATCGGGCCTGCTGCCCGGGCTGATCGACCTGCTGTTCGCCCGTCCTGCCCCGTCCACTTCTGCGCCCGCACCATGACCCTGGACCACCGCCTCATCGAACTGCTCGTGTGCCCCGTCTGCAAGGGCCCGCTGGAATTGCGGCGCGACCCCGAGCAGCGGCCGCTGGACCTGGTCTGCCCCGCCGACCGGCTGGCCTTCCCCATCCGCGACGGCATCCCGGTCATGCTGGAAACCGAGGCGCGCCCGCTGGACGGCCCGGTCTCTGCCACTTGAATCGGCCGTGCGCTTCTCGGTGCTGATCCCGGCGCGGCTGGCCTCCACCCGCCTGCCCGGCAAGCCGCTGGCCGACATCGCGGGCAAGCCGATGGTGGTGCGCGTGGCCGAACGCGCCGCGGCCAGCGGGGCTGCTCAAGTGGTGGTGGCCGCCGACGACGCGGCCATTGTGCAAGCCTGCACCGCACACGGCGTGCACGCCATCCTCACGCGCACCGACCACGCCAGCGGCAGCGACCGCCTGGCGCAGGCCTGCGAGCTGCTGGGGCTGGAGGGCGGCGACGTGGTGGTCAACGTGCAGGGCGACGAGCCGCTGATCGATCCGGCGCTGGTGCGGCGCTGCGCCGAACTGCTGGTCGAGCGGCCGGACTGCGTGATGAGCACCGCCGCGCACCCGATCACCGAGGTGGCCGAGTACCTGAACCCCAACGTGGTGAAGGTCGTCCTCGATGCCGCCGGCCGCGCACTGTACTTCACCCGCGCGCCCATCCCCTGGTGGCGCGACGGCCACGCCCGGGGCGTCACGGCCATGCCCCGGCCGGCACCGCTGCGGCACCTGGGCCTGTACGGTTATCGGGCCGGCTTCCTGCGCCGCTTCCCCAGCCTGGAGCCTGCGCCGCTGGAACAGTGTGAAGCGCTGGAGCAGTTGCGCGTGCTGTGGCACGGCGAGCGCATCGCGGTGCATGTGGCGCCGCATGGGCCGGGCCCGGGCGTGGACACACCCGAGGACCTGGAGCGGGTGCGCGCCCTCTTCGCCGCCATCCGCTGACCGAGGGAAATCGAGGCCGGGAAAGCGTCAGCTTGATGAACGGGAGCGCGTGATATTCTCGATTCGAGACACGCGCGAGCCCTGCCCACAGCCCCGTTCGGGCGGCCGCAGCGCCCGAAAATTCCAAACTTCCGAGGAACTCGATGAGACTCATCCTCTTGGGCGCGCCCGGCGCCGGCAAGGG
>CAIJPE010000396.1 GCA_903822435.1 uncultured beta proteobacterium
ACGACTTCCCCGGCATCGACCCCAGCTTTACCCAACCCATCGACATGCGCGTCTCGGAAATGCTCACCGGCGTGCGTGGTGACCTGGCGATCAAGATCTACGGCCCTGACCTTGCACAGCTCAATGCGCTGGCCTCTCAGACCGAGGCCCTGGTGGCCACGCTGCCCGGCGCCACCGACACGCTGACCTTGCGCAACGACGGCGTCCAGTACCTGCAGGTCGAGATCGACCGCCTGGCCGCCGGCCGCTTTGGGCTGAATGCCGAGCAGATCCAGGCGGATCTGCGGCGCTGGGTCGAGGGCCAGCCCATCGGCACGGTGCAGGAGGCCGGCCGGCGCACGCCCTTGGTGATCCGCGGCAGCGCCGCGCTGCGCGCCTCGCCCGCCGACTTCGAGGCGCTGCGCCTGGCCACGCCCGATGGGGGCACCGTGCCGCTGCAGACCGTGGCACGGCTTCGCCGTGTCGATGGCCCGGTGAAGGTCGATCGTGAACAGGCGCAGCGCTACGTGGTGGTGCAGAGCAATGTGCGCGGCCGCGACCTGGTTGGCTTCGTCGGCGAGGCGCAGCGCGCCGTGGCAGCGCAGATCAAGCTGCCGCAGGGCTACAGCGTGACCTGGGGCGGGCAGTTCGAGAACCAGCAGCGCGCTGCGCGGCGGCTGGCGATGGTCATTCCAGTGGCCCTGGCGCTGATCTTCTTCATCCTGTTCAGCACCTTCGGCAGCATGCGGCAGGCGCTGCTGGTGCTGGCCAACGTGCCGCTGGCATTGATCGGCGGCGTGGTGGGCCTGGCGGTATCGGGCGAATACCTGTCGGTGCCAGCCTCGGTGGGCTTCATCGCGCTGCTGGGCATCGCCGTGCTCAACGGCGTGGTGATGGTGAGCTACTTCAACCAGTTGCTCGACCAGGGCATGGACCTGGCCCGCGTGGTGGTGGATGGTGCTCGGCGCCGTCTGCGCCCTGTGCTGATGACGGCAGCGATATCCGGTGGCGGGCTGGTGCCGCTGCTTTTCGCCAGCGGACCGGGCTCGGAGATCCAGCGTCCCCTGGCCATCGTGGTCATCGGCGGACTGGTCTCGTCGACCTCGCTGACATTGCTGCTACTGCCGATGTTGTTCAAGCGTTTCGGCGTGGCGCGCGTGGCCGCCATGTCACTGGAGACCGGGCATGCCTGAGGAAGCGACGAACGAAGCCATGCATGCATCGCCCCTGGTGTGCCTGACCGTGCTGGTGCCCGAAACGCAGGAAGAGCGCGTCGTCGACTGGTTGCTTGCGCACCCCGATTGGCAGATCGAATTCAGCGTGCACCGCGTTGCCGCCCGCGGGCCCTTGGTGCACCTGGCCTTGGCCGAGGAACGCGTGCAAGGCTATGCCAGCCGCGTGGAGCTGAAGCTGATCGTCGGGCGCTCGCGTCTGGACGCGCTGGTTGCCGAGGTCGAAGGCCTGCTCGCTGGCCTGGAAGGCGGCTGGTGGGTGCTGCCGGTCGAGCGCTTCGCGGCCTTCAGCAACGGGGCGCAACCCAGGGGGATGGCATGACTTCCCGGGTTCCCACGCGCACCAGATGGGCCGGTCTCTTGATCGGCTGCTGCACGTGGCTGATCATGGGTGCGCATCCGGTCAGGGCTGCCGAGCCCATGGCCCCGGGTGCTGTGCTGGAACCGCTGCTGCCGCCCGATCGGGTGGCCGATGTCCTTCGCCAGGCGCCGGCCTACCGCGCAGCGCTCAGCGACATTGATGTTGCGCGTGCCCAGCAGCAGCAATGGGCCGCCGGCGATCCAGGCTGGGCGGCGACGCTGGCCAGCACGCGGCGCCGCGATGCGCAGCTGGTTCCCGAGCGCAACAACGAATGGGAGATCGGCCTTCAAAGCAATCTGCGCCTGCCGGGCAAGGCCCAGGTGTACGAAGGCGCCGGTAGGGCGCGGTGGGGACTGGCGCAAGCGGGTGCGCAGCGCGTCTGGCGCGAGCAGGCGCGCGAACTGCTGGACACGCTCGGCACCTGGCTGCGGGCGAGCGAAAGCGCCCGACAGTGGGAGCGGCAACTCGAACTGCTTGCACGGCAGCGAGACGCCGTCGCCAAGCGCCAGCGCCTGGGCGCGGCGGCGATGCTTGAGCAGGACCAGGCCGAGGCTGCACTGGCTCAGGCGCGCGCGCGTGCTGCCGCAGCTTCCGAGTAAGCAAGGGCCGCACGCGAGGCATTGGCGCATCGTTTCCCCGGCCTGGAACCGCAGACCGCGCCACTGCTCCCCGAACCCGAGACATTGCCGGAGACGGACGCCGTCTGGATGGCGCGGCTGCGGGCCGCCAACAGCGAGCTTGCTGCTGCGCGCGAGGCGGTGGCCTTGGCGGATGCCCAAGCCCGAATTGACAAGGCCGAGGAACGGCCAGACCCCAGCGTGGCGTTGCGTGTGGGTCGGGCGCGCAACGGCGGCGAGCAGGTGTTGGGCGTGTCGATCAATGTGCCCTTCGGGGGCGACGCTCGCGACGCCGCGGCGCGCGCTGGCGCCGCACGCGCCACGGCCGCACGGCGCCAGCAGGACGAGGCGCTGCGCCTGTCGGAGGCGCTCGCGGCGCAGCAGCTGAGCGCTTCGCGTGCGGCGCACGCCAGTTGGCTCAGGCAGGCTGAAGCCGCACGACGAATGCGCACAGCCGCTGATGGCGTGGCGCGCTCGTTCCAGCTGGGCGAAGGCAGCCTGGCCGATGTACTGGCAGCGCGTCGAATGGCCAACGAGCAGGAATTGGAAGCAGGCCTTGCCGCCGTCGACGCCTGGCTGCTGCGCAGCCGCCTCGAACTCGAAGCCGGCCAACTTTGGGCTCATGCGCCACGGCCGGACGCCAGTGGCGGACCGTGATGCCCATTGCCCGGCTGCCTCAGGTCACGCGCTCTGGGGCAATCTGATGCAATTTGGCAGGTACTCCGATGTGATGGTGGAGGCTCGCCGGCATCGTGACGAACGCGATGAATGCCACCGGGACCAAGGTCATGGCGATCGTTCTGGCCATGTGGGCCAGGAAGTCGTGAAGGTCGGTTTGCATGGCAGGGTCCTTGTCTTGCGTGTTGGCGTACCCAGAGCATGGGCGCCACGCATTAAGTTGCGCGGAAATGAAGGCGCGTGCCGCCTACCGGGTGATGACC
>CAIJPE010000397.1 GCA_903822435.1 uncultured beta proteobacterium
CCTGCCCGAAGGCTGGCGCGTGGTGGCCGCCCACGTGAGCCTGCTGGCGGCCTGAACGCAGCCGGGCATGGGCACCACCCTGGGCATCGTGCTGCGCCGCCTGCTGGCGGCGCTGCCCAATTTGGTGGGCGTGGTGATCATCACCTTCCTGCTGACGCGAGCACTGCCGGGCGACCCCGCAGCCTACTTTGCCGGCGGCGCGGCCACGCAGGACGCGGTGGACCAGGTGCGCCATCAGCTGGGCCTGGACAAGACGCTGCCCGAGCAGTTCCTGGTGTATGTGGCGGGGCTGGCGCATGGCGATTTCGGCACCTCGCTCACCACCGGGCAGCCCGTGCTGCAAGAACTGCTCACACGCCTGCCGGCCTCCATCGAGATGGTGCTGCTGGCTCTGCTGGTGGCTTGCGGCATTGCCCTTCCGCTGGGGGTGATGGCGGCCACGCGACCCGGCTCGTGGATCGACCAGTTGTGCCGGCTGGTGACCACGGCGGGGGTGTCGCTGCCCACCTTCTTCACCGGGCTGGTGCTGGCCTATGTCTTCTATTTCCTGCTGGGCTGGGCGCCGGCGCCCTTGGGCCGCTTGGACCCCTTGTATTCGCCGCCGCCGGCAGTGACGGGCCTGTACCTGGTGGATGCGCTGCTGGTCCGCGACTTCGGGCTGTGGTGGGCGGCCTTACGCCAACTGATCCTGCCCACCGTGACCATGGCGCTGTTCGTGCTGGCGCCCATCGCCCGGATGACGCGGGCCTCGATGCTGCAGGTGCTGTCTTCAGACTTCGTGCGCACGGCTCGGGCCAGCGGCCTTTCCAACACCACGGTGCGCGTGCGGTATGCGCTGCGCAATGCCCTGCTGCCGGTGGTCACCACGCTGGGCATGGTGTTCGGCTTCATGCTGGGCTCCAGCGTCATCATCGAGAAGGTCTTCGGCTGGCCGGGCGTGGGCAGCTACGCCATCGACGCCCTCACCGCCAGCGACTACGCCCCCGTGCAGGGCTTCGTGCTGGCCATGGGCGTGTTGTTCGTGCTGTTGAACCTGATGGTGGACGTGCTGTACACGCTCATCGACCCCCGAATTTCGCTGGGCGCCAGCTAGGGCCGGCCCATGAGCGACACCACCCGCCACATCCGCCACGTGCTGTCCGAGAACCCGGTCACGCTGGTGGCGGCCGGGCTGTTCATGGCTTTCGTCGTGCTGGCGCTGGTAGGGCCGTGGATCGTGCCCTACGACCCGCTCGTGAGCGACGCCACGGCCGCGCTGAAGCCGCCTTCGTGGCAGCACCTCTTCGGCACCGATGCCATCGGGCGCGACATCTTTTCGCGCACGCTGCTGGCCACGCGGCTGGACCTGGGCATCGCGGTGTCGGCCGTGGCTCTGTCTTTCGTGCTGGGCATCGCCCTGGGCCTGGCGGCCGGGTACTTCGGCGGCTGGTGGGACGTGGGTGTCACGCGGGTATCGGACACCATCATGGCCTTTCCGCTGTTCGTGCTGGCCATGGGCATCGTGGCGGCCCTGGGCAACACGGTGGGCAACATCGTGCTGGCCACGGCGATCATCAACCTGCCCTTCTACGTGCGGGTGGCGCGGGCCGAGACCAACGTGCGGCGCCACGCCGGCTTTGTCGAGGCGGCGCGGCTGTCGGGCAACGGCGACCTGCGCATTCTCGCCGTGCACCTGTTCCCCAACATCCTGCCGCCGGCGATGGTGCAGGTCAGCCTGAACATGGGCTGGGCCATCCTGAATGCGGCCGGCCTGAGCTTCATCGGCCTGGGCGTGCGCCCGCCGACCCCGGAGTGGGGCATCCTGGTGGCCGAAGGTGCGCAGTTCATCGTCTCGGGCGAGTGGTGGGTGAGCTTCTTCCCCGGCGCCGTGCTGATGCTGGCGGTGTTCTCCTTCAACCTGCTGGGTGACGCCCTGCGCGACATCTTCGACCCTCGAAAGAGAACATGACGCGCGGCACACCCCTTCTGGACGTCCAAGGCTTCAGCCTGGAGTTCCGCACGCGCAGCGGCACGGTGCACGCGCTGCAGGACGTCAACCTGCAGGTGGGCAAGGGCGAGATCGTGGGCCTGGTGGGCGAAAGCGGTTCGGGCAAGTCGGTGCTGTCCTATGCCTTGCTGGGCATCAGCGATGCCGCGGCACGGGTCACCGCCGGTAGCGCCGCGTTCGGCGGCATCGACCTGCTGAAAGCCGGCGAACGCGCGCTGCAGGACCTGCGCGGCCGCGAGATCTCCATGATCTTCCAGAGCCCGCGCACGGCCCTCAACCCCATCCGGCCGGTGGGCCTGCAGATCGAAGACGTGCTGCGCCGCCACGCGATGGCCGGGCGTGGGCGCACGGGCCCGGACAACGCCCTGGGCCTGAAGGAGCGGGCCGTTCAGGCCCTGCGCGAGGTGGCCATCGCCGACCCCGAGCGCCGCGCGGCGGCCTATCCCTTCGAGATGTCCGGCGGCATGTGCCAGCGCGTGATGATCGCCATCGCCCTGGCCTGCCGGCCCGGCCTGCTGATCGCCGACGAACCCACCACGGGCCTGGACGTCACCACGCAGGCTGCCGTGATGGACCTGATCACGGGCCTGGCCCGCGAGCGCCAGATGGCCACGCTGTTCATCACCCACGACCTGGGGCTGGCCGCCGACTATTGCGACCGCATCGTGGTGATGCACGCAGGGCACGCGGTGGAAAGCGCCCCTTCGGCGGCTCTGTTCCACGCACCGCGGCATCCTTACACCGCCCGCCTGATGTCGTCCACGCCGCACAAGGACAGCACGCTGGCCAGTCTCGTCTCGGTGCCCGGACAGCTGCCCGACCTGCGGCGCGACGACCTGCCGGCCTGCCGCTTCGTGGAGCGCTGCGAGCGGGCCACACCCGAGTGCCGCACAGCCCTGCCCACGCTGGACGCCGCGGCCGAACACGCCGTGGCCTGCTGGCACCCGCTCGGCCAGGCCCAGCCGGAAGGCGCCCATGCCTGAAGCCGTCCCGGCCCAACTCCTGGCCGTGGAAGGCCTGGGCAAACGCTACCCGGTGCAGGGCAAGCGCGGCGCGCTGCTGCACGCGGTGGACGGGGTTTCGCTGCACATCGCGCCGGGCGAAAGCCTGGGGCTGGTGGGCGAGTCGGGCTGCGGCAAGTCGACCCTGGTGCGCCTGCTGGCCCGGCTGATCGATCCCACCGAAGGCCGCATCGTCTTCGACGGCGAGGACCTGGCCCGCGTGCCGGCCAGCCGCTTTGCGCGCAACCCGCAGCGCAGCGCCATCCAGATGGTCTTCCAGGATCCCACCGACAGCCTGAACCCGCGATTCACCGCCCGCAACACCATCGCCGAGCCCTGCCGACTGCTGGCGGGCATGGACGATGCCGCGGCGCAAGCCCGGGTGGACGAGGTGGCTGCACAGGTCGGGCTGCCCAGTGCCTTGCTCTCGCGTTTTCCGCACCAGCTCTCGGGGGGCCAGAAGGCACGGGTGGGCATCGCCCGGGCCCTGGCCACGCGGCCCCGCCTGCTGATCCTGGACGAGCCCACGGCCGCGCTGGACGTCTCGGTCCAGGCCGTCGTGCTGCAACTGCTCGACCGCCTGCGGCGCGAGCTGTCGCTGGCCACGCTCTTCGTCTCGCACGACCTGAACGTGGTGCGCCTGCTGACCGACCGCGTGGCCGTGATGTACCTGGGCAGGATCATCGAGACCGGCCCTTCTCGCACGGTGTTCGCAGCGCCCGCGCACCCCTACACGCAGGCCCTGGTGTCGGCCATTCCCGGGCACGGCCCCCGCATCCGCCTGGACGGCGAAGTGCAAAGCCCCATCGACCCACCGCCACAGGTCTGCCGCTTTGCCAGCCGCTGCCCGGCCGTGCAGGACCGATGCCGGCGGGAAGCACCCAGCCTCCATGCCGGCACCCACCAGGCCGCCTGCCACTTTGCAAGCTGGCCCCGCGAAACCATCATCAAGGCCGCCGCATGAGGACGATCAACCTGCGCCGCCCCGGCGACGCACCCGTGCGGGCCAACCTGGCCGAAAACGTCTATGCCGAGCTGAAGGCGCAAATGCACGACTTCAGCCTCGTGCCCGGCGACCGCTTCTCGGAAGCCGAGATCGGTGCACGCCTGGGCGTGAGCCGCACCCCGGTGCGGGAAGCCTTGTTCCGGCTGCGCAACGAAGGTCTGCTGGACGTCGAAAGCAAGAGCGGCTGGTTCGTGCGGCCCATCGACTTCGACCGCCTCGAGCAACTCTACGACCTGCGCGTGGTTCTGGAATCGGCAGCGGTGGCCCGCCTGTGTGCCCGCGCCGAGGCAGCCCCGGAACTGGACGAGCTCAAGGCCTTCTGGCTGGTGCCGGCGGCCGAACGCCTGCAGGATGGGCGCGAAGTCGGTGCAAGGGACGAAGAGTTCCACGCCACGCTGGTGCGTGCGGCCGGCAACGACGAGATGGCCCGGGTGCACTGGGACGTGACGGAGCGCATCCGCATCATCCGCCGGCTCGACTTCACCCGGCCCGACCGCGTGGAGGCCACCTACGCCGAGCATGCCAAGATCCTGCGCAACGTCATCCAGCGCAAGGGCGAGCAGACCCAGATGCTGCTGCGCAGCCACATCGAACAGAGCAAGGCCGAGGTGCGCAAGATCACCCTGGCCACCCTCCAATCGGCGCGTGCGCTGCACGCCCAGGGCAACGCCCCGCCCACAACCCGCCGGGCATGAATCTGGTGCAGTACCCGGGCACGGGTTTTGCTGCTCATAACTGGATACCACACGGTATACCAGTCAGCCCCGCCATAACCAGATCCTCACAGGAGCCGCCATGAGCCACCGAGCAGACCCGTCCCGCCGCCGCGCCCTTGCCCAACTCTCGGCCGCCTCGCTGGCTGGCTTTGCGCCCTGGGCCATGGCCCAGAAGCCGATCACCGTAGGCTTCATCTACGTCGGCCCGAAGGACGACTTCGGCTACAACCAGGCGCACGCCGAGGCAGCCGCCGAGGTCAAGAAGATGGCCGGCGTGAAGATCGTCGAGCAAGAGAACGTGCCCGAGACGCAGGACGTCCAGAAGGCCATGCAGGGCATGATCTCGCAGGACGGCGCCACGCTGCTGTTCCCCACCTCCTTCGGCTACTTCGACCCGCACATGCTGGCCATCGCGGCCAAGAACCCCGGCGTGCGTTTCTCGCATTGCGGCGGCATGTGGACCAAGGGCAAGCACCCGGACAACACCGGCAGCTTCTTCGGCTACATCGACGAAGCCCAGTACCTCAACGGCGTGATTGCCGGCCACATGAGCAAGAGCAAGAAGCTCGGCTTCGTGGCAGCCAAGCCCATCCCGCAGGTCCTGCGCAACATCAACGCGTACACGCTGGGCGCGCGCTCCGTCGACCCCAAGATCACCACCGCCGTGATCTTCACCGGCGACTGGAGCATGGCCGTCAAGGAGGCCGAAGCCACCAACAGCCTGGCCGACCAGGGCGCCGATGTTTTCACCATGCACGTGGACGGCCCGAAGGTGGTGGTGGAAACCGCCGCCAAGCGCGGCAAGATGGTCTGCGGCTATCACGCCAGCAAGGCCAAGCTCGCCCCGCAGGCCTACCTGACAGGCGCCGAGTGGAACTGGATCACTGCCTACAACCTGATCATCGATGCCGCCCGCACCGGCAAGCCGCACCCGAACTTCGTGCGCGGCGGCCTGAAGGAAGGCTTCGTCAAGACTTCGGCCTACGGCCCGATGGTCACCGAAGCTGCCCGCAAGAACGCCGATGCGGTGAAGGCCAAGATGATCGCAGGCACCTTCGACATCTTCGGCGGCGAGATGAAGGACAACACCGGCAAGGTCGTCATCCCCAAGGGCAAGACCTTCAAGCAGACCGACCTCGAGCTCGAGGGCATGAACTACCTGGTCGAAGGTGTGATCGGCAAGATCTAGCGCACGGCCTGACCCACCCGGAGCCCGACATGAACCGGCAACCCTGGCACGACGTCGCAGAGGCCGTCATCCTGCCGCTCCTGGCCCTGGCCGGGGCGCTGTTGATGTTCGGGCTGTGGGTGTGGGTGGGCGGGCACGATCCGGTGCAGGCCTGGACCCTGCTGTTCGTGGGGGCCTTCGGCGACGCGTTCTCGTTCCAGAACACGCTGCAACGCGCCGCCCCCTTGATGCTCACGGCGCTGTGCGTGGCGCTGCCCGCGCGGGCGGGCCTGACGATCATCGGCGGTGAAGGTGCGCTGGTGCTCGGCGGCCTGGCCTGCGCCGGGCTGCCCTACATCATGCCGATCCAGCAAGGCATCTGGGGCACCGCCATGCTGCTGATGGCCGCGGCGCTGGCCGGTGCGTCATGGATCGCACTGGCCGGGGCGCTGCGCCAGTTCCGCGGCGTGAACGAGACCATCAGCAGCCTGCTGCTGGGCTATATCGCCATCGCCTTGTTCAAGCACTTCGTCGAGGGCCCGATGCGCGACCCCGCCAGCCTGAACAAGCCCTCCACGCTGCCCCTGCCCGAAGCCCTGCGCATCGGCACCATCGGCAGCTATGACGTGCACTGGGGCCTGGCCTTCGGCGTGGTGTTGTGCGTGGCCAGTGGCATCTGGCTCGGCCGTTCGACGCATGGCTTCGCCACGCGCGTGGTAGGCGGCAACGCACGCGCCGCCCGCCTGGTGGGCCTGCCGGCGCACAGCCTGATCATCACGGCCTGCGCCCTGGGCGGAGCTGCCGCGGGCCTGGCCGGCGGCATCGAGGTGGCGGCCGTGCACACATCAGCCAATGCATCGCTCATCGCGGGGCTGGGATACGCCGGCATCCTGGTGAGCTTCGTGGCGCGGCACAACCCGCTGGCGGTCATCCCTGTGGCCATCCTGTTCGGCGGCTTCGGTGCCGCCGGCAGCCTGCTGCAGCGGCGCATGGGGCTGCCCGATGCCTCGGTGCAGGTGTTGCTGGGCTTCGCGTTCGTGCTCATCCTGGCCGCCGAGGCCCTGCGCGGCCGGTTGCTGCCCTTGAACTTCTTGCCACAGCGCGCGCCATTGGCGCCTGCCGCCCCGGCGACATGACCGGCGACGCCATCTTCGACGTGCTCCTGGCCGTGCTGGGCGGCGCGGTGCGCGTGGGCACGCCCTTCCTCTTCGTCAGCCTGGGCGAATGCCTGACCGAAAAATCCGGCCGCATCAACCTGGGCCTGGAAGGCGTGCTGGTGTTCTCGGCCATGGCTGGGTTCGGGGGCGCTTACCTCACGGGCTCGCCGTGGCTGGGCGTGCTGGCTGCGGGCGTGAGTGGCGCCCTGCTGGCCTTGATCCACGGCCTGGTGTGCTCGCTGCCGCGCGTCAACGACATCGCCATGGGCATTGCGCTCATGCTCTTGGGCGCGGGCCTGGCCTTCTACCTGGGCAAGCCGCTGATCCAGCCGCAGGCACCGCAGATTCCCTCCATCTCGCTGGGTGGCTGGAGCGACTCCGGGCAGGTGCAGGCCGCGCTGAAGATCAATGCGCTGTTCCCCATCGGGGTGCTGCTGGCCCTGTTCATGGGCTGGGCCTTCATGAACACCCGCTGGGGATTGCTGGTGCGCATGGTGGGCGATTCCGCCGATGCCGCTCGCGCCCTGGGCAATTCGGTGAACGGCATCCGCATCTGGGCCACCACGGCCGGCGGTTTCATTGCGGGCCTGGGCGGCGCCTCGCTCAGCCTGTACTACCCTGGCAGCTGGAACGAGGGCCTGTCGAGCGGCCAGGGCCTGATCGCCGTGGCGCTGGTGATCTTCGCGCGCTGGAGCCCGGTGCGCTGCCTGGGTGCCGCGCTGCTGTTCGGTGGCGCCGGCGCCCTGGGCCCGGCCCTGCAGGGCGTGGGGGTCAGCGGCTACTACCACCTGTTCAACGCAGTGCCGTACGTGCTCACGCTGGCGATCCTGGTGTGGACCTGCTCGCCCAAGCGCAGCATCAAGGGTGCCCCGCTGGAGCTGGGCGTTTCAAGATAGTCCTTGCAGTCTGAAGGAGGCTCTCGATGAGCGGTCTGGGTGGTTTGAACAAGTCGCCGAACGGCGTGGTGGTGGGCCTGGTGCAGTTGCAGTTGCCCGTGGTGGACACACCCGAGCAGCTGAAGGCGCAGGCCGAGCACATCTGCTGGATGGTAGGCAAGGCCCGCCGGAACCTGGGCACGATGGACCTCGTGGTGTTCCCGGAATATGCGCTGCACGGCCTGAGCATGAGCACGGCGCCCGAGCTGATGGTGTCGCTGGACGGGCCCGAGGTGGCGTCCTTCAAGGCGGCCTGCGTGGAACACAAGATCTGGGGCTGCTTCTCCATCATGGAGTTCAACCCGCACGGCAACCCCTACAACACCGGCCTCATCATCGATGACCAGGGCCAGATCAAGCTCTACTACCGCAAGCTGCACCCGTGGATCCCGGTGGAAGCCTGGGAGCCCGGCAACATGGGCATCCCGGTCTGCGACGGCCCCAACGGCAGCAAGCTCGGCCTGATCATCTGCCACGACGGCATGTTCCCCGAGATGGCGCGCGAGGCCGCCTACAAGGGCGCCGAGATCATCCTGCGCACGGCCGGCTACACGGCGCCCATCCGCCATGCCTGGAAGATCACCAACCAGGCGAACGCATTCCAGAACCTGGCGATCACCGCCAGCGTGTGCCTGTGCGGCAGCGACGGCAGCTTCGACAGCATGGGCGAAGGCATGTTCTGCAACTTCGATGGCACGGTGATCAAGGAAGGCGGCGCCAGGCCCGACGAGATCATCACCGCCGAGTTGCGGCCCGACCTCGTGCGCGAGGCCCGCGCCCACTGGGGCGTGGAAAACAACCCTTATCAGCTTTACCACCGCGGCTACGTGGCCGTGAAAGGGGGCGCGCAGGACTGCCCCTACACCTTCATGCACGACATGGTGAACGGCCGCTACAAGCTGCCGTGGGACGCGAGCATCCAGGTGCGCGACGGGACGCCCTGCGGTTTCGCGCCGCCCACCCGCGGCTACCGCGGGCCCGAGCCCAACCCCGTCGAGTAGACCCGGCCCGAAACGCTGCTGCCTGCAGGAGAGCGCCATGACCTTCGTCGCCGCCACACCCTACCCCTGGCCCTATGACGGCAACCTGCGGCCCGATAACACGGCGCTGGTGGTCATCGACATGCAGACCGACTTCTGCGGCGTGGGGGGCTATGTCGACAAGATGGGTTACGACCTGTCGCTCACCCGGGCACCCGTCGGCCCCATCGGCGCACTGCTGGCCGCCATGCGCCCTCTGGGCTACACCATCATCCACACCCGCGAAGGCCACCGGCCCGACCTGTCCGACCTGCCGGCCAACAAGCGCTGGCGTTCGCAGCGCGCCGGCACCAACGGCGTGGGCATCGGCGACATGGGGCCCTGCGGCCGGATCCTGGTGCGTGGCGAACCCGGCTGGGAGATCATCCCCGAGTTGGCCCCGTTGCCCGGCGAAATCATCATCGACAAGCCCGGCAAGGGCTCGTTCTGCGCCACCGACCTCGAGCTGATCCTGCACACCCGGGGCATCCGCAACCTGGTGCTCACCGGCATCACCACGGACGTGTGCGTGCACACCACCATGCGCGAAGCCAACGACCGCGGCTTCGAATGCGTGCTGGTGGAAGACGCCACCGGCGCCACCGACCGCGGCAACCACGAGGCCGCGCTGAAGATGATCCAGATGCAGGGCGGCGTGTTCGGCGCGGTGACGGGTACCGGCGCCTTGATCGAAGCCATCGGCACATCATCCGGAAGGCCCTGACCACCATGCACGCGCTCGCCCTCGACACCTACGACCTGACCAAGCGCTTCGGCGCCTTCACGGCGCTGAACGCGGTATCGCTGAAGGTGCGTCCGGGCACGGTGCACGCCCTGCTGGGCGAGAACGGCGCCGGCAAGAGCACGCTGGTGAAGTGCGTGGTGGGCTACTACCTGCCCGACGCCGGATCGGTGCTGGTGGATGGCCGCGAGCAGGAAATCCATTCACCCACGGTGGCGCGCGACCTGGGCATCGGCATGGTCTACCAGCACTTCACGGTGGTGCCGGGCATGACCGTGGCCGAGAACCTGCTGCTGGCGCGCGGCAAGCTGCCGGCCATCATCGACTGGAAGCAGGTGCGCGCCGAGCTGCAGGCCTTCCTGCAGACCACGCCGTTCAAGCTAGACCTGGACGCCACGCCGCAAGACCTCTCGGCCGGCGAGAAGCAGAAGCTGGAGATCCTCAAGCAGCTCTACCTCAAGCCGCGCCTGCTGATCCTGGACGAGCCCACCTCGGTGCTGACACCGCAGGAAGCCGACGAGGTGCTGGGCCTGCTGAAGGACCGAGCCCACGCCGGCGACTGCACGGTGGTGATGATCACCCACAAGTTCCGCGAAGTGGCCGAACACGCCGACGACGTGAGCGTGCTGCGGCGCGGCGCGCTGGTGGCCAGCCATGCGGTGGCCGATGTGTCGCCCGACCAGCTCGCCTCGGCCATGGTGGGCGAAGGCCGCAGCGCGGCCAAGGGCACTTTCAAGCGCGAAGTCCGCGCCGCTGGCGCCCCGCGGCTGGAAGTGAAGGGCCTGAATGTCTCGGGCGACCGCGGCGAGCGCGCCGTCCACGGCCTGGGCCTGACGGTGCGCGCTGGCGAGATCGTGGGCGTGGCGGGTGTGTCGGGCAATGGCCAGCGCGAACTGATGGAGTCGCTGGTGGGCCAGCGCGCCATCGACAGCGGCGAGGTCCGCGTCTCGGGCGAAGGCTTCCATGCCACCCGTGCGCAGAACCGGCGACTGAAGGTGCGCAGCCTGCCCGAGGAGCCCTTGCGCAACGCCTGCGTGGGCGAACTCAGCGTGGGCCACAACATGGGGCTGCGCATCTTCGACGCCCCGCCGGCTGCGCGCAGCGGCTGGATGCTCTGGAGCGTGGTGCGCGAACGGGCCCGCGGCCTGATCCGCGAGTACGGCGTCAAGACGCAAGGCGAAGGTGCTCAGATCCGCTCGCTGTCTGGCGGCAACGTTCAGCGGGCCGTGCTGGCGCGCGAGCTGGCCGAGGACGCCGACCTGCTGCTGGTCTCCAACCCCGTGTTCGGCCTGGATTTCGCGGCAGTGGCCGAGATCCATGGCCGCCTGGTGGCCGCCCGCAACCGCGGCACGGCCGTGCTGCTGGTCAGCGAAGACCTGGACGAATTGATGCAGCTGTCCGACCGCATCGTGGTGATGAGCGAAGGCCGCATCGTCTTCGAATGCGACGCCGCCTCGGCCGACCGCCTGACCCTGGGCGCGCACATGGGCGGCCACGGCGGCGACCATGCCGAGCCCGCGCCCGCCGCCCCCTTGCTGAAGGCCGCCGCATGATCGCCGTTGGCGCACAACCCTTCGGCTACGAGTTGTCGCCGGGCCACACGGCCCTGGTGGTCATCGACATGCAACGCGACTTCGTCGAGCCTGGTGGCTTCGGCGCCAGCCTGGGCAACGACGTCAGCCTGCTGCACACCGCCATTCCGCCGATCGCCGCCCTGCTGGCCGCCTGGAGGGCCCGCGGCTGGCCGGTGCTGCATACCCGCGAATGCCACAGGCCCGACCTGTCGGATTGCCCGCCCGCCAAGCGCGAACGGGGTGATCCCACCTTGCGGATCGGCGACCCTGGACCGATGGGCCGCCTGCTGATCGCTGGCGAGGCTGGGGCCGACATCATCCCCGCGCTGGCCCCGGCACCGGGCGAGTGGGTCATCGACAAGCCCGGCAAGGGCATGTTCTGGGCCACCGGCCTGCACGAAAGGCTGCAGGCCGCGGGCATCACACACCTGCTCTTCACCGGCGTCACCACCGAAGTGTGCGTGCAGACGAGCATGCGCGAGGCCAATGACCGCGGCTACGTGTGCCTGATCGTGGAAGACGCCACCGAGAGCTACTTCCCCGAGTTCAAGCGGGCTGCGTTGGACATGATCAGCGCGCAGGGCGCCATCGTGGGCTGGCGGGCGCCTTCGTCGGCCGTGCTGTCGGCCCTGGACGCCAACGCCGTCAGCCGCTGAAGAGCCGCCGGGCCGCCGGCGTGCCGGCCGCCAGGTCCAGCGCCGCCAGCCGGCCGTAGAGTTGGTTGAGCTCCTGCCCGATGGCGTCGAAAGCGCGCAGGCTGATTGGCTGGCCCTGGTCGTCGATCACCGTGGCGTCCAGGTCGATGGCCAGTTGCGTGGCAGCCAGGTGCCAGGCCGGAAACGGCTCGGCCGAAGCGGGCGTCTGCGGCACGTCCAGCACCAGCGTGCACTGGCGGATGGCGGTGGCAGCCGTGTCGGCATCCGGGTCGCCCGGCTCGGCCATCGAGGCCAGCGCAGCCTGCGAGTCCACCGCCAGCACCAGCACGGGCGGCTCGCCGTCTGCAGCTCCCGGCAGCACCAGCCGGCCGGGCACGGCGCCGGGCACGAAGCCCAGCTTGGACGCCACCTGCTGCACGTAGGCCACCGACCAGGCCACGCCGTTGGCGCGCAAGGTCGCCGTGAGCTGGGCGTCCAGCGGGCTGCTCAGGCCGTCGAGCTCGCGGGCACGTGCCACCACTTCCAACATGTCGGGCGCGTCGGGGCTGGCACCGACGGCATCGGCAAAGGCCTGCACCTTCTGAACGAATTCCGAGTACTCGATGTCGTTCAGCGGCCCGCTGCGGCTGGCGAGTTGCACGCCGGCCTGCAACTCGCCGTAGCGGTGCCCGGGGGTGAAGGCTTCCCAGTTGCCGCTATCGGCGTCCAGGCCCTCGATGGCGAAGGCCTTGCTGCCGGCGCGCCGGCTGGGGGGCAGGTGGGCGATGGCCAGTTCGGCAGTGATCGGCGACTCCAGCGCCATGGGCACGATGGCATCGATCAGCGCATCCAGGCGCGCCTGGCGGCGCGGGGCGGATCGCAGGCTGGCGGGCTCGGCCAGCGGCTCGCCACCCATGGCGGGCTCTACGCGCTCCGCGGGTGGCGCCGTGTCGGTGGTGCGCTGCGCCGCCGTCTTGCGCATGCGCCAGGCCAGCTTCAGGCCCAGGGCGAGCAGCACGAACAGGCTGAGCAGCGCCAGCGCGGCAGACAGCTTCATGCCGCACTCGTCGCCAGGTCGATGGCGGCCTCCATGTCCACGGCCACGATGCGCGAGACGCCCTGTTCCTGCATGGTCACGCCGATGAGTTGTTCGGCCATTTCCATGGCGATCTTGTTGTGGCTGATGAACAGGAACTGCGTGCCTGCGCTCATTTCGGTGACGAGCTTGCGATAGCGCTCGGTGTTGGCGTCGTCCAGCGGGGCGTCGACTTCGTCCAACAGGCAGAACGGCGCCGGGTTGAGCTGGAAGATGGCGAAGACCAGCGCGATGGCCGTCAGGGCCTTTTCACCGCCGCTGAGCAGGTGGATGGTGCTGTTCTTCTTGCCCGGCGGCTGGGCCATCACCTGCACCCCGGCGTCAAGGATTTCTGCGCCCGTCATCACCAGCCGGGCATTGCCGCCGCCGAACAGGCTCGGGAACATGCGGCCGAAGTGCTCGTTGACCTGGTTGAAGGTGCTGGCCAGCAGGTCGCGTGTTTCCAGGTCGATCTTGTGCACTGCGTCTTCCAGGGTCTGGATGGCCTCCTGGAGGTCGGCGTTCTGCGCGTCCAGGAAGGTCTTGCGCTCGCGCGAGGTGGTGAGCTCGTCCAGTGCAGCCAGGTTCACCGCGCCCAGGGCGTTGATCTCTTTCTGGATGCGGTCGATCTCGGTCTGCAGGCCCCAGAGCTTCACGCCGCCGGCCTCGATGGTCCGGGCCAGCGCGGGCAGGTCGACTTCGGCCGCGGTGAGCTGCTCCAAGAACTGCGCGCCGCCCAGCTGTGCGGCCTGCAATTCCAGCTGCAGCTGGGTGATCTGGGCGCGCATCGGGTCCAGGCTGCGCTCGAAGACCATGCGCTGCTCGTCGCTGCGGCGCAGTTGGGCGCTGAGGTCGTCGTATTCGCTGCGCGCACGGCCCAGTGTCTGCTCACGTTCGAGCTTGACGGCCAGGGCCGCCTGCAGGCCCGACTGGGCGGCCGCATCGTCGAAGCCGGTGAGCTCCTGCTGCAGCTGTTCAGCGGCCTTCACGTTGGCAACGACCTGCGCCTGGGCCGTGTCGATGCTGCGCGCCAGTTCTTCCCGGCGCGCGGCGAGGGCGCGGGCCTGGAAGCGTGCTTCCTGGGCCTGGCGCTCCAGGCTGCGCTGCTGCTCGCGGGCATCGGCCATCACGCGCTCGGCGGCCATCACGGCGTCTTCAAGCTCGGCGTGGCGCTCTTGCGTGGCGCCCAGCTCCACGTCCAGCTCCTCGAAGCGTGCCTCGCCGGTGGCCTTGCGTTCTTCCAGGCCTTCGAGCTGCGCGTCGATCTCGGCCAGTTCGCCCGACAGCTGCTCGCGCCGCGTGCTGGTGGCCTGCAGCTGCTGGTTCAGACGCAGCAGCTCCACCTGCAGGGCGTGCGCCCGGTTCTGCGCCTCGGCGGCTTCGCGGCGGGCCGTCAGCAGCCGCTGCGAGGCGTCGGTGTAGGCCGCCTCCAGGCGCACCGAGGCGGTCTTGGCCTCGTCGGTGATCAGCGCCTGGGCCCGCTGCTGGCGGTCGAGGTTCTGAATCTCCTGGGCGCGGGCCAGCATGCCGGCCTGCTCGGAATCGGGGGCATAGAAGGCCACCGCGTGCTGCGAGACAGCGTGGCCTTCGCGCGTCATCAGCACTTCGCCGTGGCGCAACTGCGCCCGCTGGGACAGCGCCGCGTCGATGGACGGCGCGGTGTAGACGCCCTCCAGCCAGTCGCCCAACAGCGCCTTCAGGCTGGCGTCTCCCAGGTGAAGCAGGTCCGACAGGCGCGGCAGCGCAGCCGCCGCGGGCGGCGGGCTGCCAGCGGGCAATGCATAGAAGGCCAGACGGGCCGGCGGCGGGTCGCCGGCAAAAGCCTTCACGCTGTCCAGACGGCCCACGGCCAGCGCACTGAGTCGCTCACGCAGGGCCGCCTCCAGCGCGGTCTCCCAGCCGGGCTCGATCTGGATCTGCGTCCACAGGCCCTGCAGGCCGGCCAGGCCCTGGCGCTCCAGCCAGGGTTTGAGCTTGCCCTCGGTCTGCACCTTCTCCTGCAAGGCACGCAGCGCGTCCAGGCGGGCGGCCAGCGCAGCTGCCCTCGAGGACTCCTGGTTCACGGCGGCCTGCGCGGCGCGGCGCTGCTCGTCGAGCTGGGGCACGTGGTCCTGCAACTCGTGCAGCCGGGCCTCGGCCACTTCCAGGGTCTCGGCCGCCGCCGCGTCCTGCTGCGTCAGGGCCGCGATCTTGGCCGTGTCGGGCGCTTGCAGCCCCTGGCGTTCGCCGGCCAGCCGTTCGCGCCGGGTCTTGAGCTGGCGCGACTGCTCGTCCACGCTGCGGCTTTCGGCCGCGAGCACCTGGATCTGCTGCTGCACCTGCGCCACGGACTGCCGCTGGCGGGTGCTGGCGGCCTGGGCCTCGCGCACGGCGTCTTCCAGAGCGGGCAACGCCATCGACTGCTCTTCGGCCTGGCCCGAAAGGACTTCGGCCTGCTCGTCGGCGGCTTCGATCTGGTCGGCCACCAGGGCCTGCTCGTCCTGCGCGGCCTGTTGGCGCCCGGCCCACTGTTCGTTCTGGCTGTGGAGCTCGGCCAGGCGGGCCTGTGCGCGCTGGCGGCCTTCCACCACGTAGCGGATGCGCTCTTCCAGCCGGCTGACCTCCATCGCCGCCTCGCCCAGCTCGCCCTGGCGGGCATGCAGCTGGTCGTTGGCGGCGTAGTGGGCCTGGCGCAGTTGCTCGAGGCCCGCCTCCAGGTGACGAAGCTCGGCCAGCCGGGCTTCCAGCGCCGTGGCCGCCGCGGCGGTGGCCACCTTCACGCGCTCTTCCTCCTGGGCGGCGTCCCGGTGCTTGAGGAACCACAGCTGGTGCAGCTTCAGCGTCCCTTGTTCCTGCAGGCTGCGGTACTGCGTGGCCACCGCGGCCTGCGTCTCCAGGCGTTCGAGGTTGGCGTTGAGTTCGCGCAGGATGTCCTCGACCCGCGTGAGGTTCTCACGCGTGTCCTTCAGGCGGTTCTCGGTCTCGCGCCGCCGCTCCTTGTACTTGCTGACGCCGGCGGCTTCTTCCAGGAACAGGCGCAACTCTTCGGGGCGCGATTCGATGATCCGGCTGATGGTGCCCTGGCCAATGATGGCGTAGGCCCGCGGCCCCAGGCCCGTGCCGAGGAACACATCCTGCACGTCGCGGCGGCGCACAGGCTGGTTGTTGATGAAGTAGCTGGAACTGCCGTCGCGGGTGAGCGTGCGCTTGACGGCGATCTCGGCGTAGTGGTTCCATTGCCCGCCGGCGCGCGCCAGGGTGTTGTCGAACACCAGCTCCACGCTGGCCCTGCTGGCCGGCTTGCGGTGGCCCGAGCCATTGAAGATCACGTCCTGCATGCTCTCGCCACGCAGTTCGCTGGCCTTGCTTTCACCCAGGACCCAGCGCACGGCGTCCATGATGTTGCTCTTGCCGCAGCCGTTGGGACCGACGACGCCCACGCGCTGCCCAGGCAGCTGGAACGTGGTGGGTTCGGCGAACGACTTGAAGCCTACGAGCTTGATCTGTGTGAGGCGCATCGGCAACCGTGCGAGGGGCCCGGCCCAGTGCCGCAGGACCCTCGCAAGTGCTTGATTTGAATGAAAAAACGCCCCATCTTGAGGTGGCGCAAAGGGGTCGGATGATAGCATCGCTGCCCTTCGCAGCTCTGCACAGCCAGCCCCCAGCCCATGGCCCGCACACCCAAGCCGACGTCCCCGCCGGAAACCCCGCCGCAGCGCCAGGCGCCCGCCGTGCCGCCCAGCACGCCCAGCCGCGACCTGCATGTGTTCCCCAACCCGGCGCCCGAGCGCGACTACCTCATCCGTTTCGACGTGCCCGAGTTCACCTGCCTGTGCCCGCTGACGGGTCAGCCCGACTTCGCGCACTTCACCATCGAGATCGTGGCCGACGAACTCTGCGTGGAGCTCAAGAGCCTGAAGATGTATTTCTGGAGCTTCCGCAACGAAGGCGCCTTCCACGAAAAGGTGACCAACACCATCGTGACGGACATCGCCAAGGCGATCCGGCCGCGCTTCGTGAGGGTGCGGGCCGACTGGTTCGTGCGCGGCGGCATCGGCACTCACGTGACGGCCGAGCACCGCAAGAAGGGCTGGAAGCCCGCGCCCTCGGTCGACTTGCCTGCGGCTTGAGCACCGCGCGGCCTTTCGGCATGCCCCCCGCAGCGGGTGCGGAGCCCGTCGCACGGCCCGCCTATCAGAAGTACGCGGTGGATGTGCGGCCCAGCGCCATCGACGGACAGGGTGCCTTCGCCGCTGAACCCGTGCCCGCGCGGCGCAAGATCGGCGAGATCCGCGGCGAGACCATCAGCGTGGCCGAAGCCCGCATCCGTGCCACGCGCACCGAGCGGATCATGATCGTTGAGCTCTCGGCCCGCAAAGCGATCGATTTCAGCAAATCGGCAGACCCGATGCGCTACACCAACCACAGCTGCCGGCCCAACGCGCGCCTGTGCATCCGCCAGGGCCGGGTGGAGTTCTATGCGGTGCGCGACATCGCCGTGGGGGACGAAGTCACCGTGGACTACGGCGAGACCCACCACGAAGGCCGGCTGGCCTGCCGGTGCGGGGCGCCAGGCTGCCGTGGCGCGCTCTGACCAAACGCGCCCAATGTGACAGACAGCTACACCAAAGACGGGCAGATACGCTGTTTTGTGTGCGGATTTCCACCGCCAAGGTCGAAGACCAGTGGGCATAGTCCTACCACTTGCTGAGAGGCCGCCGCACATCCTTGCCGGGATGTGGGGTGTTCCTGCAAGCCCCCAGGAACCCCACTGCATCGAGGCCCTCATGTTCAAAACCGTTGCGGCCGCAGCCGCTCTCACCGTCCTGGCCATCGGCTCTGCCCACGCCAACGACCCCAAGACCACCATTGCCACGCTGGACGCACGCCTGGCCAAGATCGGCACGCCCAAGATCGAGGGCACCGAGAAGACCGGCGACAAGACGGTTGCGGCCATCCACTTCGGCCCGCGCAAGCTGAACAACAACTACGACGTGGTCGACGAGATCAAGAAGTCCACCGGGGCTGCCGCCACTGTGTTCGTCAAGGAGGGCGACGACTTCGTGCGGGTCAGCACCAACGTGCTCACCCCGGAGGGCAAGCGCGGCGTGGGCACCACCCTGGCCAAGGCCAAGGCCTATGAAGCGGTGTCCAAGGGAGAGTCCTTCTGCGGCGCCGTGGACGTCCTCGGCACGCCGTTCGATGCTTGCTACAACCCGATCAAGGACGCAGCCGGCAAGGTGATCGGCGCGACCTACGTCGGCTTCAAGAAGTAAGTTGCAGCACGCTGGACGGTCATCGCCAGCAGTCAAAGGTCGCCCACGTGATATCGCACGCCACCAGAGCCCTCAAGGGCTTCGCCAATCTCCCCATCGGCGCACGCCTGGCCTGCACCTTCGGCACCGTGATGCTGCTGATGGCACTGCTCGGGGGCTTCGCGCTGGTCAGCCTGGCCCGCGTGAATGGATCCTCGGCCGAACTGGCGAACAAGTGGCTGCCCAGCGTGGCGCAATTGGCCGGCGCGCGCACCGCCATGCTGGAGTACCGCGAGTTCGAGCTCAAGCACACCCGCGCGGCCGACGCAAGCTATCGCGCCGAATACGAAGACAAGATGAAGGAAGCCGGCACCGCGGTCGCTGCCCGGCTGGCCGACTATGCCAAGCTTCCCGCTGCGGCCGATGAGCAGAAGCTGGCCGAGCAGTTGAAGGCGCACTGGACCGAGTTCCTGACCGTGGACAAGCGGGTGTTGGACCTGGGCCGCGAAGGCAAGGGTGACGACGCGCGCGACATTGCCGATGGTGCCGGCAAGATGGCGGCCGACGACGCGCTGGGGGCCTTGGATGCCCTGTCCACCTACTGCTTCGAAACCGGCCAGGCCGCGGCCGAAGAGGCCCATCGCGTGCACCGCAACGCACGGTTGTGGACGCTGGGCCTGCTGTCGGCGGCCCTCTCGATCGGGTTGGGGCTGGCGGTGCTGATCACGCGCACGCTGCTCCGGCAACTCGGCGGCGAGCCGCACGTGGCGGTGGCCGTGGCGCGTGCGGTGGCCGAAGGCGACCTGAGCACGCCCATCCCGCTGCGCCCGGGTGACGAGGCCAGCCTGATGGCGCGGCTCAGCCACATGCAGGACAGCCTGGCGCAGGTGGTCAGCAGCGTGCGGCAGGGCTCGGAAAGCGTGGCCACGGCCAGCAACCAGATCGCGCAAGGCAATTCCGACCTGTCCAGCCGAACGGAGCAGCAGGCATCGGCCCTGGAGCAGACGGCGGCCTCGATGGAACAGCTGGGCGCCACCGTGCGCCTGAACGCCGACAACGCGCGGCAGGCCGACACTCTGGCGCAAGGTGCCAGCGAAGTGGCGCAACGCGGCGGCCAGGCCGTGGGCCGCGTGGTCGACACCATGCGCGAGATCAATGCCAGCTCGCGCCGCATCGCCGACATCATCGGCGTGATCGACGGCATCGCCTTCCAGACCAACATCCTGGCCCTGAACGCGGCGGTGGAAGCCGCGAGGGCCGGCGAACAGGGCCGCGGCTTTGCCGTGGTCGCCAGCGAGGTGCGCAGCCTGGCCCAGCGCACCGCGCAGGCCGCCCGCGAGATCAAGAGCCTGATTGCCTCCAGCGTGGAGCGCGTGGCTTCTGGCACGGTGCAGGTCGACGATGCCGGCGCCACCATGAGCGAGGTCGTGGCATCCATCGGGCGGGTGTCGGCCATCGTGGCCGAGATCAGTGCCGCCAGCCGCGAGCAGAGCGCCGGCGTGCAGCAGGTGGGCAGCGCCATCACCGACATGGACCGCGCCACGCAGCAGAACGCCGCCCTGGTCGAGCAGAGCGCGGCAGCGGCGGAAAGCCTGCGGCGCCAGGCCGACGAACTGGTCGGCGTGGTGGCCTCGTTCCAGCTGGGCAGCCAAACCGGGTGATGCCCCCGCGACGGAGCGCGGCAGACGGCCGCCACCGTCCGGGATAATCGGCGGATGAACCCGCTGCTGGGGCGCCTGCACCCCTACCCCTTCGAACGCTGGCGCGAGCTCACGCGCGACATCCAGCCCAACCCTGCCTTCAAGCCCGTCAGCCTGGGCATCGGCGAGCCGCGCCACCCCACGCCGGCCCTGATCGAACAGGCGCTGGTGGCGGCGTTGCCGGCGTTGTCATCGTACCCTGCCACGGCGGGCGAGCCGGCCTTGCGCCAGGCCATCGCGGGCTGGGTGCAACGGCGCTACGGCGTGGGCCTGGACGCGGACCGGCAGGTGCTGCCGGTCAATGGCTCGCGAGAGGCCTTGTTCGCGCTGGCGCAGACCGTCGTCGACCCCACTCGGCCGGGTGCCACGGTGGTCTGCCCCAACCCTTTCTATCAGATCTACGAAGGGGCCGCGCTGCTGGCCGGCGCCCGGACGGCCTTCGTCCCCAGCCGGCCCGACCGCAACTTCGCCACCGACTGGGACGCCGTGGACGAGGCCACCTGGGCCCGAACCCAGTTGCTCTATACCTGCTCGCCCGGCAACCCTACCGGCGCGGTGATGCCGCTGGCCGAGTGGCAGCGGCTGTTCGAGCTCAGCGACCGCCATGGCTTCGTCATCGCCAGCGACGAGTGCTACTCCGAGATCTACTTCCGCGACGAGCCGCCGCTGGGCGCCCTGCAGGCCGCCATCGCCCTGGGCCGCACCGACTTTCGCGGCCTGGTTGCCCTGACGAGCCTGAGCAAGCGCAGCAACGTGCCCGGCCTGCGTTCGGGGTTCGTGGCCGGCGACGCCGAGCTCCTCAAGGCCTTCCTGCTCTACCGCACCTATCACGGCAGCGCGATGGGCGGCATGGTGCAGCGCGCCAGCATCGCCGCCTGGGACGACGAGGCCCACGTGGTGGCCAACCGCGAGCAATACCGCGCCAAATTCGCGCAGGTGATGCCGGTCCTGGCACCGGTGCTGGACGTGGCACTGCCCGACGCCGCCTTCTACCTGTGGGCCGCCGTCCCGGGCGGTGATGACATCGCCTTCGCCCGCGGGCTGCTGGCTCAATACAATGTGCAGGTGTTGCCGGGCAGCCTGCTCGCGCGCACCGCAGCGCCCGGCGGCAGCGCCGGCGCAGGGCCCGGCGCCAGCAATCCGGGCCAGGGCCGCATCCGCATGGCGCTGGTGGCCCCCGTGGCCGAATGCGTCGAAGCGGCGCAACGCATCGTCTCCTACACCAAAGGCTTGTGATGAGCATCAAGGAAGTGATCGACCTCGCCTGGGAATCCCGGGCAGAGATTTCCGCGCTGAATGCGCCCGAAGTGCGCGAAGCCGTCGAGCAGGTCATCGCCGACCTGAACGGCGGCCGGCTGCGCGTGGCCGAGCGCCGTGGCGTGGGCGACTGGGTCGTGCACCAGTGGATCAAGAAGGCCGTGCTGCTGAGCTTCCGGCTGAACGACAACAAGCTGATGCACGCCGGCGAGCTGGGCTTCTTCGACAAGGTGCCCACCAAGTTCTCGCACCTGGACGAAGCCCAGATGAAGGCCAGCGGCGTGCGGGTGGTGCCCCCGGCCGTGGCCCGGCGAGGCAGTTACCTGGCCAGGAACGTGGTGCTGATGCCCAGCTACGTGAATATCGGCGCCTACGTGGACGAAGGCACCATGGTCGACACCTGGGCCACCGTCGGCTCCTGCGCGCAGATCGGCAAGAACGTGCACCTCTCCGGCGGCGTGGGCATCGGTGGGGTGCTGGAGCCGCTGCAGGCCAATCCCACCATCATCGAGGACAACTGCTTCATCGGCGCCCGCAGCGAAGTGGTCGAAGGCGTGATCGTCGAAGAGAACTCCGTGATCAGCATGGGCGTGTACCTGGGCCAGAGCACCAAGATCTACGACCGCGCCACCGGCACCGTCAGCTACGGCCGCATCCCGGCCGGCTCGGTGGTGGTCTCGGGCAATCTGCCCTCGGCCGACGGCAGCCACAGCCTGTATTGCGCCGTGATCGTGAAAAAGGTGGACGCCCAGACCCGGGCCAAGACCTCGCTCAACGATTTGCTGCGCGCCTGACGGGCATCGGCCGATAACCGGGGGTTCGATGGCAAACGCACCGAAGGGGCACTGAAGAACCATGGCCAACAATCTCGAGCGCGTGCTGCGCCTGATGGCAGAGAAAAGTGCCTCCGACGTGTACATGTCGGCCAACACCCCCATCCTGATCAAGATCCATGGCCAGATCATGCAGCTGTCGGACCAGCTGCTGGCCACGCACCAGACGCGCCAGTTGCTGGCCGAGATGCTGGCCCCGCAGCAGCTGGAAGAGCTGGACGACACCGGCGAGCTCAACGTGGGCATCAGCGTCACGCGCGTAGGCAGCTTCCGGCTGTCGGCCTTCAAGCAGCGCGGGTCCATCGCCGCCGTGATCCGCTGCATTCCCTTCGAGATCCCCTCGCTCGACACCCTGGGCGTGCCGGCGCTGCTCTCGCAACTGGTCACCGACAAGCGCGGCCTGATCCTGATGGTGGGCGCCACCGGCACCGGCAAGAGCACCACGCTGGCATCCATGCTGGAATGGCGCAACCAGCAGATGACGGGCCACATCCTCACCATCGAGGACCCGATCGAGTTCCTCTTCACGAACAAGAAGAGCATCGTCAACCAGCGCGAAGTGGGCCGCGACACGCAGAGCCTGCAGGTCGCCCTGAAGAACGCCCTGCGCCAGGCACCCGACTGCATCCTGATCGGCGAAATCCGGGACCGCGAGACGATGAGCTCGGCGCTGTCCTACGCCCTGTCGGGCCACCTCGTGCTGGCCACCCTGCACGGCAACAACAGCTACCACGCGCTGGGCCGGATCCTGTCGTTCTACACGCCCGAGGCACGGCCCACGCTGCTGTCGGACCTGTCTGCCGGCCTGCGCGCCATCGTCTCGCAGCGCCTGCTGCGCGCCAACTCGGGCGGCCGTGTGCCGGCGGTGGAAGTGCTGCTGAACACCAAGCTGATTGCCGAGCTCATCGACAGGGGCGACCTCTCGGGTGTGAAGGAAGCGGTGGAGAAGTCGCTGGCCGAAGGATCGCAGACCTTCGAGCAGGACATTGCCCGCCTGATCGGCGAGGGCGTGGTGTCGCGCGACGAGGGCCTGGCCCAGGCCGACTCGCCCACCAACCTGCTGTGGCGCCTGCAGAACGACCAGACGCCAGCCTCGCGCATCGCGCCCAAGAAGGAAGAGTCCGAGGCGGCCACCTTCACCGAACTGTCCATCGAGGTGCGTGCCGAAGACACGCGGCCCGGGGCAGGCGCCACACCGCCGTGGGCGGTGAAACGTTGACCACCGGCTCCCCTCGGCGCCCACACGCGGCGCGACCCTGGCGTTGCCGCCCACCCCTGGAAGGATTCCCCGCATGACCGTGATCGAGCTCGTCCAGCACATGAGCGAGCGCCTGGAAGAGGCCGGCGTGGCCTACGGTCATGGCACCACCAACGCCTTCGACGAAGCCGCCTGGCTGGTGCTGTGGAAGCTGGGCATCCCGCTGGACGCGCTGGACGAGGCCGCCGACCGGTCCGTGGACGCCCCCGACGAAGCCGCGGTGCAGGCCCTGGTACAAGAGCGCATCACCAGCCGCCGCCCGGCCGCCTACCTCACGGGCGAAGCCTGGCTGCAGGGCGTGCCCTTCACGGTGGATGAACGCGTGATCGTGCCGCGCTCGCTGATCGCCGAGCCCCTGATGGACGGCACGCTGGACGCCTGGTTGCCGACCCGGCTGCGCACGGTGCTGGACCTGTGCACCGGCAATGGCAGCCTGGCCATCCTGGCCGCACTGGCCTGGCCGGACGTGGTGGTCACGGCCACCGACGTCTCGGCCGATGCCCTGGCCGTGGCCCGCCTGAACGTGCAGCGGCACGGCCTGGAAGACCGCATCACGCTGGTCCAGGGCGATGGGCTGTCGGCCGCGCCCGCGCGCTTCGACCTCATCCTGTGCAACCCGCCCTACGTCAACAACCGCTCGATGAGCGCGCTGCCCCCCGAATACCGCGCTGAGCCAACGCTGGCGCTGGCGGGCGGCGACGACGGGCTGGCGTTCATCCGGCCGTTGCTGGCGCGGGTGCACCGGCACCTGACGGACGAAGGCGTGCTGGTGCTGGAAATCGGCAACGAACGGGCGCATTTCGATGCCGCCTTTGCACGCCTGCCCGCCGTCTGGCTGCCCACCAGCGCCGGTGACGACCAGGTGCTGCTGATCCAGGCCGAACGATGATCACGCTGCGCAACATCACGCTGCGGCGCGGCGTCAAGGTCGTGCTGCAGGGCGCCGGCGTGGTGCTCCAGCCGGGGGAAAAGGTGGGCCTGATCGGGCGCAACGGCGCCGGCAAGTCGAGCCTGTTCTCGCTGCTGGCCGGTCGCCTGCAGGCCGACACTGGCGACATCGAGATCCCGCCCCGCTGGCGCATGAGCGAGGTGGCGCAGGAGATGCCCGAGACCGAGGACGGTGCGGCCGAATTCGTGCTGCAGGGCGACAAGCCGCTTCAGGAAGCGTACGCGCGGCTGGCGCAGGCCGAGGCCTCGGGCGATGGGCACGCCATCGGCGATGCCCACCTGGCCCTGGACGAGGCCGGGGCCTTCGATGCCCGGCCGCGCGCCGAGGCGCTGCTGCTGGGCCTGGGCTTCCGCACCGAGCAACTCGACGCGCCGGTCAACAGCTTCTCGGGCGGCTGGCGGATGCGGCTGCAACTGGCTCGCGCACTGATGTGCCCGGCCGAACTGCTGCTGTTGGACGAGCCCACGAACCACCTGGACCTCGATGCCCTCGTGTGGCTGGAAGCGTGGCTCAAGCGCTTCGAGGGCCTGATGGTGGTTATCAGCCACGACCGCGAATTCCTCGACGCCATCTGCCGTGTCATCGTGCACCTGGACGAGACGCAGCTCACCCGCTATACCGGCAACTACACGGCCTTCGAGGAACTCCGCGCCGAGCGCATGAGCCAGGCGCAGGCGGCCTTCTCCAAGCAGCAGGACAAGGTGGCGCACCTGCAGCGCTTCATCGACCGCTTCAAGGCCAAGGCCAGCAAGGCCAAGCAGGCACAGAGCCGGGTCAAGGCCCTGGCCCGCATGGAGCGTTTGGCCCCGGTGCTGACCTCGAGCGATTTCAGCTTCGAATTCCGCGAGCCGCAGAGCCTGCCCAACCCGATGCTGTCTTTCGACGGCCTGGCCTGCGGTTATGGCGGCGTGCCCATCGTCAAGGGCTTCAGCCGCTCGGTGCTGGCCGGGCAGCGCATCGGCATCCTGGGCGCCAACGGCCAAGGCAAGTCCACGCTGGTCAAGACCATCGCCGGCGACCTGCCCCTGATCGCCGGGCAGGCCACGCAGGGCAAGGGCCTGGTCATCGGCTACTTCGCGCAGCAGGAGCTCGACGTGCTGCACCTGGACGACGGCCCGCTGATGCACATGGTGCGGCTGGCGCGCGACGTGGGCCCGGTAGGCCGAGAGCAGGAGTTGCGCGATTTCCTCGGCCGCTTCCGCTTCACTGGCGAGATGGTGCAGCAGCCCGTGGGGTCGCTGTCGGGCGGCGAGAAGGCCCGCCTCGTGCTGGCCATGCTGGTGTGGCAACGCCCCAACCTGTTGTTGCTGGACGAGCCGACCAACCATCTGGACCTGACCACGCGCGAGGCCCTGTCCATCGCGCTGAACGAGTTCGAAGGCACGGTCATGCTGGTCAGCCATGACCGCGCGCTGCTGCGCGAGACCTGCGACGAGTTCTGGCTGGTCACCCGCGGCGGCGTGCAGCCTTTCGACGGCGACCTGGACGATTACCAGAAGTGGCTGCTGGAAGTGTCGCGGGCCACCGCGCGCGGTGCAGAGCCGCCCCCCGCGCCGCGCAGCAGCAGTGCCCCTGCGCCGGCACCTGCCGCCAGCTCCGAAGCCGTTCGGGTCGGCAACGGCAAGGCGGCGCCGGCTTTGGCGAAGCCACCTGCCGCTGCACCCGCAGACCGCCGCGACGACCGCAAGCAGGCTGCCCAGTCGCGCTCGGTGCTGGCCAACCGCACCCGGCCCCTTCGCATGGAGGTGCATCAGATCGATGGCCGCCTGGAAAAGCTGGCCGCCGAGAAAGCCGCCATCGAAGCCCTGCTGAGCGCTGGCAAGCGACCGCCCGGCGAGATTGCCGAAGCCGGGCGGCGCCTGAACCACATTGCCGCCGAGGTGGCGATGCTCGAAGAGCGATGGCTCGCGCTGAACAGCGAGATCGAGACGCTGCAGGCCGCGGGTTGAACGCTGCGGCGCCTGCCGCCGCGCAGCGCTGGGTGGCCCTGCTGCGGGGCATCAACGTGGGGCGGGCGCAGCGCCTGCCCATGGCGGACCTGATCGCCCTGCTCGAGGGCCTGGATTGCAGCGGGGTACGCACCGTCCTCAACAGCGGCAACGCCGCCTTCGACGCACCCCAGGGCACGAAGCCGGCCGAACTGGCTGGCCGCCTGCAAGCGGCCATCCACGCGCGGCTCGGGCTGACGGTGCCGGTTCAGGTTCGCACGGCGGATCTGTGGCGCGCCATCGTGGCCGCCAACATCCTGGCCGACGGGGCCGCGGATGCATCGCGCCTGCTGGTGATCTTTCCGGCGCATGGACGCCGCATCGCGGACTGTGCGCCCGCAGCCGACTTGCTGGCCCCGGCCGAACGGCTGCACGTGGGCCCCGAAGCCGCGTACCTCTGGTGCGCCGACGGCATCCTGCAAAGCCGCGCGGGGGCGGCCCTGCTGGGCAGCCAGGGCCAGCACGTCACCACGCGCAACTGGGCCACGGTGTCGAAGATCGCTGCTCTGCTGTGAGGCTCGATCGCATGCCAGGCCGCGCAGGGTCACCGCTGCCGCGGAAGGGCTATTAAATTGCGCGCTATTTAATCGTGCACTATATTTTCCGGCATGCCGCACCGCTCCTCGTCTTCCCCATCGGACTGGCTCCGCCTGGATCACCAGCTGTGCTTTGCGCTGTACTCGGCCTCGCTGGCCATGACCAGGACCTACAAGCCCTTGCTGGCGCCGCTGGGGCTGACCTATCCACAGTACCTCGTCATGCTCGTGTTGTGGGAAGGCGATGGCCTGACCGTCAGCCAGGTGGGTGAACGCCTGGCGCTGGACTCCGGCACGCTCACGCCCCTGCTCAAGCGCCTGGAGACGATGCAGTTGATCCAGCGCCTGCGCGACGCCAGCGATGAACGGCGGGTGTTGTTGCGCCTGACGCCGGCCGGCCGTGAACTGAAGGCGCGTGCGGGCACCGTGCCGCGCGCCATCGCCACGGCCTCGCACTGCGACCTGGGTGAGCTGGCCGGCCTTACGGCGCGGCTGCACGCCCTGCGTGCCCAATTGGACGATTCCACCCCGCGTGCGGCCTGAAGCCGAACGCCAACCCCGCGCGGCAGACCGCCGCAGAACCCCCCCTCAGCAGGAGATCCGAACCATGGCCATCGACAAAGCTCTCTACACCGCCCACGCCACGTCCACCGGCGGCCGCGTCGGCACCACCGAATCGTCCGACGGCGTCATCAAGATGAGCCTGACCACGCCCAAGGAACTCGGCGGCGCCGGCGGCAACGGCACCAACCCCGAGCAGTTGTTCGCCTCGGGCTACTCGGCCTGCTTCATCGGCGCGATGAAGGCCGTGGCCGCGCGCCAGAAGCTCAGCCTGCCGGCCGACGTGTCCATCAAGGCCGAAGTCTCCATCGGGCCGATGACCGGCAAGGAAGGTGCCTTCGGCATCGCCGTGGCCATGGCCATCCACGTGCCGGGCATGGACAAGGCCGCCGCCGAGAAGCTGGTCGCCGTGGCGCACGAGGTGTGCCCGTACTCCAACGCCACCCGCGGCAACATCGATGTGACGCTGACGGTGCTCTGAACCCGGCCGATCAGGGCGGCGGCCCCATCAGGTCGAGCATCAGCTCGATGCGGGCCTGGACGGCCGTGAGCTCCCCGCTGGAGGGCAGCACGCCGGGCGCGGGCTCGGCGGCCTCCACCACCCCGCCCAGCTGGCAGCGCGAACTGCGCCGCACCACCACCCCCGCCGCCTGCGCGCGATGGGCGGCTGCCATCAGGCCGGCGTGCACGCTGCCATTGCCCGTGCCGGCCACCACGATGCCCTGAACGCCCGTGGCCACCAGGCCGTCGATCGTGCGTCCCGTCGCACCGGCATGGCTGGTGACCACATCGACCACCGGCCAGCGCTCGGGTGCAGGCAGATGCGCGCCGGCTGGGTGGGCGCGGGCCCGCGGCCAGTCCCTGAACGTGCGCAGCCGGCCGTCCTCCAGAACGCCCAACGGGCCGGCATCACCGGTGCTGAAGGCCTGCACGCGATAGCCGTGCACCTTGCGAAGTTCACTGCCAGCCAGCACCCGGCCCGCCAGCACAGCCAGCACACCGCACGCACCGGGCGCCCGCGCCACCGCCACGGCATCGCAGAGGTTCTGCGGGCCGTCGGCCGACAGCGCCGTGGCCGGGCGCATCGCCGCGGTCAGCACCAGCGGCTTGTCCGGCGCCAGCACGCGATGCAGGAAATATGCGGTCTCTTCCAGCGTGTCGGTGCCGTGCGTGATCACGATGCCCTGCACCTCGGGACGCGCCAGATGCCGGGCCGACGCGGCAGCCAGCAGCGCCCAGGTCGCGTGGTCCATGTCGGAGCTGTCCATGCGGGCCACCGTTTCGGTTTCCAGCGCCTGGCCCTGCAAGGGGGGAACGGCGGCGATCAGCGCCTCCACACCCAGCTGTGCGGCCTGGTAGCCGACATGACGGGCCGGGTCGGCGGCCGTGCCGGCGATGGTGCCGCCGGTGCCAAGGATCACAACGATGCCCGCCGCGCTTTGCATTTCGCCGCTTTCTGGATGAAAATACAGTCACTGGATAAATGGCCAGTGCCCTGGATGCCTACTCATGGAAGAAAGCCCCAAGCTCACCGCCCGGCAGCAGCAGATCCTGGACCTGGTGCAAAGCGCCATCGAACGCACAGGGGCCCCGCCCACGCGCGCCGAGATCGCCGCCGAACTGGGCTTCAAGTCAGCCAACGCGGCCGAAGAACACCTGCAGGCGCTGGCCCGCAAAGGCGTGATTGAGCTGGTGGGGGGCACCTCGCGCGGCATCCGCCTGAAGTCTGACACATTGCGCGCCCTGAACGAGGCCCGCCTGGCCCCCTTCGGCAAGCAGTACATGCTGCCCCTGCCCAGCCTGGCGCAGCTCACCCTGCCCCTGGTCGGACGAGTGGCGGCCGGCAGCCCCATCCTGGCGCAAGAGCACATCGACCAGACCTATCTGCTCGAAGCTTCGATGTTCCCGCGCCGGCCCGACTACCTGCTGAAGGTGCGGGGCATGAGCATGCGCGACGCCGGCATCCTCGATGGCGACCTGCTCGCCGTGCAGCGCAGCAAGGACGCCAAGAACGGGCAGATCGTGGTGGCTCGCCTGGGCGACGACGTCACGGTCAAGCGCCTGCGCCGCACCCGCACGGGCATCGAACTCCTCCCGGAAAACCCCGATTTCAAGACGATCGTCGTGCCCGCGGACGCCGAGGATTTCGAGCTCGAAGGCATCGCCGTGGGGTTGATCCGCAACACGATGATCATGTAGAGGTACCCCCCATGCTGCCCCACCCGCCATCCCCCGCTTCGGGCCCCACCTCCCCGATGCGCCCGCCGCGCGCGCTACCGCCCAGGAAGGCCCGGCTGGCCGCCGAATGCGAACGGCTGGAGCAACTGCCCAACATCGGGCCTTCCATCGCCGCCGACCTGCGGCTGCTGGGTATCGTCCAACCCTCTGACCTTTCCGCCCACGATCCCCTGAATCTGTACCAGCGCCTGTGCGAAGTCACCGGCAAGCGGCAGGACCCCTGCGTGCTGGACACCTTCATGGCGGCGGTCGACTTCATGCGCGGCGCCCCGCCGCGGCCCTGGTGGGAATACACGCCCCGGCGCAAGAGCACCTACGGCACGGTCTGAAGCGGCGGCCTCCTGCCAGGCGCGCACACCCGCCCGGGTGTGCCAATGACTGCATCTAGAACTGGTACTGATTGCAGCCTTTACTCAAGGCTTGCGCGGCAGCAATGCGCGCCACTATTGGACTCAGGTTTCACCGACCGTGTCCGATATCACAATCATGTTGCCTTCGTTGACCCTCCTGTCCACCCGCCGGCGCCACTCGCGCTTTGGCGCGCGCACCACGACGACGATGCCGGCGCCCAGCAGCCTGCGGGTGGAGGTTTGCCCTCCATCGCTGCGCTGCGCCCCGGCGGCGGGATCGGCCTGGCAGCGCGTGCTGTTCTGGCTGATGGCGCCCGCGCCGCACGAAGCCGCGCCGCCGCTGAACCGGCTGCCCCAGGTGCGAACCGAATTCATGGCCACGCTGGCCGACATCGATTCCGAGGATGCCGAAGTGGTGCGCGGCCGGATCGACCAGACGCACTCTCTGCGCGAACTCTGGCATCTGCGGGCCGAGGTCTTCCGCGTGGTCGGCGTGGCCTTCAGCCAGACCGAAGCCGTGCAGCGCGTGGCCCTGCTGAACCGCCACTTTCCCACCCGCGCCCCGCGCTCCCAGTACGCCCCCCTCTGATGCAGCAGACCGCACCACGAGACTTCACCCCCGGCGCCGGCATGCCGGGCGACCGGCGCGCGCGTTTCGCCGCCCGCCAGGCCTTCGTGACCCTGAAGCTCAGTTTCATGGACGCGCTGCAGGACCTGCCGGACGCCGGCTGGCTGCTCAGCCAGGTGATCCGGGCCGAGGAACCGGTCGACCTGTGGCTGCTGCGGGCCCCGGCTTTCGCGGCGCTGGAAGGCGTGGGTGACGAGCAGCGCCAACGGCGCCAACTGCTGCGCCGCGGGCTCGACTCGCTGTTCCCCGACCTGGACGGACCCAGCGCCTTCACGCCGCTGTAGACGCCTTCAGGCCTTGACCCGCGCCTTGAAGGTCTTCCTGAACTTCTCCACCTTGGGCGCCACCACGAAGGCGCAGTAGCCCTGGTTGGGGTGGTTGGCGAAGTAGTGCTGGTGGTAGGCCTCGGCCTTGGTGTAGTTGGCCAGCGGCAGCAGTTCGGTCACCACCCGGCCGCCATGCGCAGCCTGTGCCTCGGCCATCACCTCGCGTGCCACGGCTTCCTGGCTGGCGTCGTGCCAGTAGATGCCGCTGCGGTACTGGGTGCCGATGTCGTTGCCTTGCCGGTTCAGCGTGGTCGGGTCGTGCACCGTGAAGAAGATCTCCAGCACTTCGCGCAGGGTGATTCGCCCGTCGTCGAAGCTCACACGCACGACTTCGGCATGGCCCGTCTGGCCCGAGCACACCGCTTCGTAGCTCGGGTTGCGGACGTGCCCGTTGCAGTACCCGCTTTCCACCGCGGTCACACCGTCCACCAGTTCGTAGACGGCCTCCACGCACCAGAAGCAACCGCCGCCCAGGGTGATGGATTGTTGACTCATGCTCACACTCCTTCAGGTTGAGCCGTGGGTCGGAATGGCCCGCAACTCCTTACACTCCAGGGCATTATCCGAAAGCAGACCCTCATGGCTAGCAACTTCAACTGGGATGACCCTTTCTTCTTCGACAGCCAGCTCGAAGACGACGAACGATCGGTGCGCGACGCGGCCCGCACCTACTGCCAGGAACGCCTTCAGACGCGCGTACTCATGGCGGCCCGGCACGAGACCTTCGACCGCAGCATCATGACCGAGATGGGCGAGCTGGGCCTGCTGGGCAGCACCATCGAAGGCTACGGCTGCGCCGGCCTGAACCACGTGTGCTACGGCCTGGTGGCACGCGAGGTCGAGCGGGTCGACTCGGGCTACCGCAGCGCCATGAGCGTGCAGAGCTCGCTGGTGATGCACCCCATCCACGCCTACGGCAGCGAGGCCCAGCGCCAGAAGTACCTGCCCAAGCTGGCGACCGGCGAATGGGTGGGCTGCTTCGGCTTGACCGAGCCCAACCACGGCAGCGACCCCGCCAGCATGCTGACGCGGGCCAAGCCCGTGGACGGCGGCTACCTGCTCAAGGGCAGCAAGATGTGGATCACCAACAGCCCCATCGCCGACGTGTTCGTGGTGTGGGCCAAGAAGGAAGACCCCGATGGCAAGGTGGGCGGCCAGGAGAGCATCCACGGCTTCATCCTCGAGAAAGGCATGAAGGGCCTGAGCGCCCCGAAGATCGAAGGCAAGATGAGCCTGCGCGCCAGCATCACGGGCGAGATCGTGATGGACGGGGTGTTCGTGCCCGAGGCCAACCTGCTGCCTGGCGTGAATGGGCTGAAGGGCCCCTTCGGCTGCCTGAACAAGGCGCGCTTCGGCATTGCCTGGGGCGCCCTGGGTGCGGCCGAGTTCTGCTGGCATGCGGCCCGCCAGTACACGATGGACCGCCAACAGTTCGGGCGCCCGCTGGCGGCCAACCAGCTGATCCAGAAGAAGCTGGCCGACATGCAGACCGAGATCACGCTGGGCCTGCAGTCTGTCTTGCGCGTGGGCCGGCTGATGGACGAGCACCGCGCCGCGCCGGAGATGATCAGCCTGATCAAGCGCAACAGCTGCGGCAAGGCGCTGGACATCGCCCGCATGGCGCGCGACATGCACGGCGGCAACGGCATCCATGATGAGTACCACGTGATCCGCCACATGATCAACCTCGAGACGGTGAACACCTACGAAGGCACCCACGACGTGCATGCGCTGATCCTCGGCCGTGCACAAACCGGCCTGCAAGCCTTCTACTGACCCACTGGCGGCCCGCGGGCCACGGTTCCCCCATGAACGAACTCCTGTTCACCCTGGGCATCGAGGGGTGGAAGCCGGTCATCACCGCGCTCATCCTGCCGCCGCTGCCGTTCCTCGTGCTGATCATCGCCGGCGCGCGGGTCATGTTCAGGCGGCGGCTGCTGTCCTGGTCGCTGATCCTGCTGGGCGTGGCCGGGGTGTGGCTGTTCAGCACCATTGCCGTCGGCCAGGCCATGACCTTCTGGCTGCTGCAGCCGCCTCGGCCGCTGTCCGAATCCGAGATCGGGGACCTGAAGAAAGCCCCCAAGACGGCGATCATCGTGCTGGGCGGGGGCCGTCGGCTGCTGGCGCCGGAATACGGGCTGTCCACCCTGCACCCCCGGTCCATCGAGAGACTGCGTTTCGGCATCTGGCTCTCGCGCGAGACCGGCCTGCCCCTGGGTTTCAGCGGCGGCGTGGGCAACGGCGCGCTGCCGGGGCCGAGCGAGGCCGAAATCGCGGCGCGCATCGCCGACCGCGAATTCGGCCGTCCGCTGCGCTGGCAGGAAGGCGAGTCGCGCGACACACGTGAAAACGCCCTGCGCACGGTGGCGCTGCTGCAGCCACAAGGCATCGAGCAGATCGTGCTGGTGACCCACGCGTATCACATGCGCCGAGCCCTGGGCGACTTCCAGAAGGCCATCGGCGGCGCCCGGATCAAGCTGGTTGCCGCCCCCATGGGCGTGCCGAGCACGGGCCGCCTGCGGGCCCTGGACTGGCTGCCCAGCCCCGAGGGCCTGGAAGACAACTGGCTCGTCATGCACGAATGGATCGGTCGCCTGGCAGGGGCCTGACGCGGCCGATGACCTCAGCCCGTGGAGTGCCGATCGCGCCAGGCACACAATCCCTCTCTCTCTGCTGAGCTGGAAAACCACAATGAAGACATGGCTTATTGGCGTCCTGATGCTGGCGGTCGCCGCCACCATGGCTCCGCCTGATGCCCAGGCCAAGCGGCTGGGCGCGGGCCGGCCAGCGGGCATGCAACGCAACATGCCGGCCCGCACGGCCCCCGACGCACCCGCCCCCAAGCCCGCACAGCCGGCGCCGCAACAGGCAGCGCCCGCAACGCCGGCCGCCGCGCCCGGCCTGCCTGCCGCCGCACCCAGGCGCAGCTGGATGGGCCCGCTCGCCGGCCTTGCCGCAGGCATCGGCCTGGGCGCGTTGCTCAGCCACTTCGGCATGGGCGAAGGCGTGGCCAATTTCCTGCTGATCGCACTGCTGGCCGGCGGGGCGGTGATGCTGGTGATGTTCCTGGTGCGCCGCTTTGCGGGGGGCACGCCGGCCCGCGGGCTGGCCACGGCCGGTGCCGGCGGGCCGCAAGGCGCGTGGCCGCAGCCTGCCATGCCGCTGGAGCGCCGCCTGGAACCCACGCCCCTGCCTGCAATGAACACGGGCCCGAGCCCGGTCGGCGCAATGTCCGCACCGCTGGCCCCCGCCGCGGTGGCCGACCCGATCGCCCGTGTCTTCGTGCCGGCCAGCTTCGACACCGAAGGCTTCACCCGCACGGCCAAGCAGATCTTCATCCGCTTGCAGGCCGCGCACGATGCCGCCGACCTGGACGACCTGCGGCGCTTCACCACGCCCGAGCTCTACGCCTCCATCCGTCTGGACATCCAGGAGCGCGGGAACGTGCTGCAGCAGACCGACGTGCTGAAGGTCGATGCCGAGGTGCTGGACGTGGCCCACGAGACCGATCGCCAGATCGTCAGCGTGCGCTTCCATGGCCAGGTGGTGGAGGAAAAGGGCGCGGCGCCCATCGCCTTCAACGAGGTCTGGCACCTGGTCAAGCCGAATGACGACTCCAGCCCCTGGAGCATCGCCGGCATCGAGCCGGTGGCCTGACGGGGGACCGGTCTTGGGCTCGGGCGCGCCGCGGCTGGCCATCGCCCAACTACCCATGTATTGGGCGATCGAGCCCAACCTGGCCTGCATGCTCGCCGCGATGGAGCGGGCACGCGACGAAGGCGCGGCCCTGTGCGGCTTCTCAGAACTGGCGCTGACGGGCTTTCACCGCGAGATCGCCTCGCAGGCCCGGCCGGAGCGCGTGGGCCCTGCCGTGCAGCAATTGCAGGAGGCCTGCGCCCGCCTGGGGCTGGCGATCAGTTTCGGCGCACCCACCTTCTGCCCCGATGGCTCGCCGCTGAACAGCCAGCTCTTCATCGATGAGCAGGGACAGTGGGCCGGCACGGTCTCAAAGATCGGGCTGACCGCCCCCGAGGCCACATTCTTTCGCCGGGGCGCAGACCGCGGCGTGGCGCTGCTGCAAGGCCTGCGCTGTTCGGCCGTGATCTGCCGCGAGATCGAGGATTCCGCCGACATCCTCCAGCAGTTGCCGGCCGGCAGCGCCGACATCGTCTTCTGGCCCGGGCAGATGCGCCCGGACCCTGCGAAGCCCTTCACCGACCCGCCCCGGCATGTGGTGCAGGCGCAGGAACTGGCGCGCACGCTGGCCTGCCACCTGCTTCAAGCCAACTGGCCGCAGGCGCTGAACCGGCCCGAAGAAAGCCGGCACACCGGACACAGCGCCGTCATCGCCCCCGACGGTCGGCTGCTGTTCAGGCTGCCCGAAGAAGGCTTGGGCGTGGGCGTGTTCGAACTCGGCTCAGCGGACTTCGACTGGCACCCGATGCCAGCCTGAGCCTGCGGCCCAGCCGCTCAGCGCATCCAGTGCCGGGCGTTGTGGAACATCCGCATCCAGGGGCTGGGGGCGGACACATCCCCGCCACTCCAGCTCATCTGCACATTGCGCAAGACCCGCTCGGGGTGTGGCATCAACGCCGTGAAGCGGCCATCGGGCGTGGTCACGGCGCACAGGCCCTGCGGGCTGCCGTTCGGGTTGGCCGGATAGGCTTCCGTGGGCTGGCCGTCGTGGGCCACGAAGCGCAAGGCCCGGTGCACCGCCCGGGCATCGCCCCGGCCCTGGAAATTGGCAAAGCCCTCGCCGTGCGCCACGGCGATGGGCATGCGGCTGCCGGCCATGCCCGTGAAGAAGGCGCTGGGTGAAGCCAGCACCTCCACCAGCGACAGCCGGGCCTCGAATTGCTCGCTCTGGTTTCGCGTGAAACGAGGCCAGGCGTCGGCACCCGGGATGAGCGAGCCCAGCGCCGCCATCATCTGGCAGCCGTTGCACACCCCCAGGGCCAGCGTGTCAGGCCGGGCGAAGAAGGCCGCGAACTGCTCGGCCAGCATCGGGTTGTAGAGGATGGACCGCGCCCAGCCTTCGCCGGCGCCGAGGGTGTCGCCGTAGCTGAAGCCGCCGCAGGCCACGAAGCCCTGGAACTGGTCGAGCCGCGCCGCACCCGTCTGCAGATCGGTCATGTGCACGTCGAAGGTGTCGAAGCCCGCCTGGTCCAGCGCAAAGCTCATCTCGACATGCGAGTTCACGCCCTGTTCGCGCAGGATGGCCATCGCCGGACGCCGCGTGTGCACGGCCGCCGAGCCCGGGGTTCCGGCCGGTTCGAAGCCCAGGTGCACATGCAGGCCGGGATCCTCATCGGCCATCGCGGCGGCGTGCTCACTGTCGGCGCAGGCCGGGTTGTCGCGCAGCCGGGCGATGCGCCAGCTGGTGTCGTCCCACTCGGCCAGCAGGGCCTTCAGGGGCGCGCCGTACTGGCACTTCGCATCCCGCCAGACCTCCATCACCCGGCGCTCGTTGGTCTTGCCGATGAAGTGGGCGTGCCGCGAGAGCCCGTGCGTGCGCAAGGTGCCCATCACCTCGTTGCGCACGGCCGTGGGCACCTGGATGACCACGCCCAGTTCCTCGTTGAACAGCGCCTGCAGCGTGAGGCTGTTGCGCCTTTCGCCCACCTGCGTGGCCCAGTTCTTGGAATCGCCGTATTCCGCGCGGCTGTCGCCGATGCCGTCGCTGTCGGTCACCAGGATGTCCACGTTCAGGCTCACGCCCAGCCGGCCCGCGAAGGCCATCTCGCAGACGGCCGCCCACAAGCCGCCGTCGCTGCGGTCGTGGTAGGCCAGGATGCGGCCCTGGGCCCGCAACTCGGTGATGGCCGCGACCAGGGCCCTGAGCCGTTGCGGATCGTCCAGGTCGGGCACTTCATCACCGAAGCGGCCCAGCACCTGCGCCAGCATCGACCCGCCCATGCGCCGGCGCCCGTGGCCGAGGTCGATCAGCACCAAGGTGGTGTCTCCCGGCTGCAGCTGCGGGGTGAGCGTGCCGCGCACGTCGTCCAGCGTGGCGAATGCCGTGACCACCAGCGACACCGGGGCGATCACCTGCCGGGTGCCGGCATCGCCCTGCCAGCGGGTGCGCATGGACAGCGAATCCTTGCCCACCGGGATGCCGATGCCCAGCGCGGGGCACAGTTCCAGGCCGATGGCCTGCACCGTGTCGTACAGGGCCGCGTCTTCGCCGGGCTCGCCGCAGGCTGCCATCCAGTTGGCGCTGAGCTTCACGCGCGAAAGCTCGATGGGCGCGGCCAGCAGGTTGGTCAGTGCCTCGGCCACGGCCATGCGGCCGGAAGCCGGGGCATTCAAGCCGGCCAGCGGGGTGCGCTCACCCATGGCCATGGCCTCGCCGCGGAAGCCCGTGTAGTCGGCCAGGGTCACGGCGCAATCGGCCACGGGCACCTGCCAGGGGCCTACCATCGGGTCGCGGTGGCTCATGCCACCGACGGTGCGGTCGCCGATCGTCACCAGGAAGCGCTTGCTGCCCACGGTGGGGTGGCGCAGCACCTGCAGCGCCACGTCGTCGAGCCTGACGCCCGTCAGGTCCAGCGGGGCTTCCGGACGCGCCACGCGCTGCACGTCGCGGTGCATGCGGGGCGGCTTGCCGAGCAACACCTCCATGGGCATGTCGATCACGCGCTCGCCGCCGGGACCGTCTTCCAGCACCAGTTCGGGCGCGGCCGTGGCCACGCCCACCACCGCATAGGGGCAACGCTCGCGCTGGCACATGGCCTCGAACAGCGGCAGGCCGTCGGGGTCGAGCGCGATGACGTAGCGCTCCTGGCTCTCGTTGCACCAGGCTTCCTTGGGGGCCAGTCCCGTCTCTTCCAGCGGCACCTTGCGCAGGTCGAAGGTGGCCCCCTGCCCCGCCCCGTGCACGAGCTCGGGGAAGGCATTGCTGATGCCGCCCGCGCCCACGTCGTGGATGGACAGCACCGGGTTGGCGTCGCCCAGCGCCCAGCAGTGGTTGATGACCTCCTGCGCACGGCGCTGGATCTCGGGGTTGCCGCGCTGCACCGAATCGAAGTCGAGCGCCGCGGTGTTGCTGCCCGCGGCCATGGAGCTGGCCGCGCCGCCGCCCATGCCGATGCGCATGCCCGGGCCGCCCAGCTGGATCAGCAGCGTGCCCGGCCCGAACACGCGCTTGGCCACCTGGCCCTGGCTGATGCTGCCCAGGCCGCCGGCGATCATGATGGGCTTGTGATAGCCGCGCCGCACGCCGGCCACGTCCTGCTCGTACACGCGGAAGTAGCCACCCAGGTTGGGCCTGCCGAACTCGTTGTTGAAGGCCGCGCCGCCCAGCGGGCCCTCGGTCATGATCTGCAGCGGGCTGGCGATGTGCGCCGGGCGGCCGATGGGGTCGCGCTCCCAGGGCTCGGGCGTGGCAGCCGCATCGCTGCCGGGCCGCGGCGGCAGGTGCAGGTTGCTCACCGAAAAGCCGGTGAGGCCGGCCTTGGGCCGCGCGCCGCGGCCGGTGGCGCCTTCGTCGCGGATCTCGCCCCCGGCGCCGGTGCTGGCCCCCGCAAACGGCGAGATGGCCGTGGGGTGGTTGTGCGTTTCCACCTTCATCAGAACGTGCACGGTCTCGGGACGCCCGCCGTACTGCGGGGCCCGCGCATAGCCCTGCGGCAGCCAGCGCAGCGCCGGGCCGCCTTCCATCACGGCAGCGTTGTCGTCGTAGGCCACCACCGTGTGCTGCGGCGACTGCCGCTCGGTGTGGCGGATCATGCCGAAGAGGGTGTGCGGCTGCGCCGCGCCATCGATGGTGAAGCGGGCGTTGAAGATCTTGTGGCGGCAGTGCTCGCTGTTGGCCTGCGCAAACATCATCAGCTCGACGTCGCTGGGGTTGCGCTTGAGCGCCCCGAAAGCGTCCACCAGGTAGTCGATCTCATCGTCCGACAGGGCCAGTCCGAACTCGACATTGGCCTGGCTCAGCGCGCTGCGGCCATGGCCGAGCACGTCCACGTGCACCAGCGGCGGCGCCGCCTGCGGCTCGAACAGGCGCGTGGCCGATTCGCGGTCGAAGGCCACGCTCTCGGTCATGCGGTCGTGCAGGGCGATGGCCAGCGCCTGGCGTTCTCCGTCGGTCAACGGCTTGCCGGCGCCGAAGAGGCCCCCCTTGACGGTCAGGCGCACCTCGGTCACGCGCTCCAGCCGGTGCAGGCTGCGGCTGACCCCGCAGTTGCGTGCGATGTCCGTGGCCTTGCTGGCCCAGGGCGACACGGTGCCCAGCCGGGGCATCACGACCATCAGTTCGCCGCCGGTATCGGCCGCGCCGAAGCGGCCGGCATCCAGCAGGGCCTGCAGCTTGTCGGTGTCGGCGCGGCCGGGCTGGGCTTCGAAGGCGGCCCAGTGGACGTATCGCGCGGCCACCCCGGCCACGCGCGGGCAGGCGGCCTTCAGCCGCTCCAGAAGGGCCCGGTTGCGGAAGGGGGAGAGGGCGTCACCGCCCTCGAAGTGCAGGTAATGGAGGGGCAAGGCGGTCATGCAATCCCGGTCGGGGGTGATGGAAACAACGGAGCCGCCGGGTGTGAGACAAGGCGTTGAGCGATTTTAGGGGGCCGGTGGGATAATCCGCGGATGGCTATCCAGATCAAGACCGGCGCCCAGATCGAGGGCATGCGCGTGGCCGGGCGCCTGGCATCCGAGGTGCTCGACATGCTGACCCCGCACGTACGGGCCGGCGTCACCACCCGCGAGCTCGATCAACTGGCGCACGACCACATGGTGCACGTGCAGGGCGGCATCCCGGCCACCCTGGGCTACGCGCCACCGGGCTATCCGGCCTATCCGGCCTCGCTGTGCTCGTCGCTGAACGACGTGGTCTGCCACGGCATCCCCGACGACCGCCCCCTGAAGAACGGCGACATCGTCAACATCGACGTCACGATCATCAAGGACGGCTGGCACGGCGACAACAGCCGCATGTACATCGTGGGCGAAGGCACCATCGCCGCACGGCGGCTGTGCCAGGTCACCTTCGATGCCATGTGGAAGGGCATCGTCAAGGTCAAGCCCGGCGTTCGGCTGGGCGACATCGGCCATGCCATCCAGACCTTTGCCGAACACGCCGGCTTTTCGGTGGTGCGCGAATTTTGCGGGCACGGTGTGGGCGCCAAGTTCCACGAAGAACCGCAGGTGCTGCACTACGGCCGCCCCGGCACGCTGGAAGAACTGGTTCCGGGCATGATCTTCACGATCGAGCCCATGATCAACGCCGGCAAGCGCGACATCAAGGAAGACCGCCGCGGCAACCGCCCGTACGACGGCTGGACCATCGTCACGCGCGACCGCTCGCTGTCGGCCCAGTGGGAGCACACCGTGCTCGTCACCGAGACCGGCTACGAGGTGCTCACCGTATCCGCCGGCAGCCCGCCGCCGCCGGCCTTCGCCGCTGCCGGCTACGGCGGCACTGCGCCGGCTGCAGCACCGGCCCTGGCCATCGGCTGACGGCCATGGCCGCAGTGGTCGAGTCGGCCCGCGCCGCGCCGGGCAGCGTGGCCGCGCTGCGCGTTCGCTTTCGGGTCGGCAAGGCCGCCCTGCTGGCGCACTTCGGCGCCTCACGCCCGACCGCCACGGCGGCCACCAAGCTCATCAGGGCCCTGGCCCGCCATGTCGACGCCACGCTCACCGAGCTGTGGGAAACCTGCCATATGCCCGCCAGCGCCACCCTGGTGGCCGCAGGCGGCTTCGGCCGCGGCGAGTTGTTTCCGTATTCGGATGTCGACGTGCTGGTGCTGCTGCCGCGATCGCACGACGAGGCGATGGCCGACGCGGTGGCCGGCTTCGTCACCGCCTGCTGGGACACCGGGCTGGAAATCGGCTCGTCGGTGCGCAGCGTCGACGAATGCCTGGCCGAATCGGCGCGCGACGTCACGGTGCAGACCGCCCTGCTCGAATCGCGCCGCGTATGCGGCAACAAGCGTCTCTACACGCAGTTCCGCAAGGCGCATGACGCCGCCATGGACCCGCGCGCCTTCCTGCGAGCCAAGTCGCTCGAGATGCACCAGCGGCATGTCAAGTACGACAGCACGCCCTACTCGTTGGAGCCCAACTGCAAGGAAAGCCCGGGCGGCCTGCGCGACCTGCAGGTGGTGATCTGGGTGGCCCGCGCCGCGGGCCTCGGCCGCACCTGGGCCGAGCTGGCCGCCAAGGGCCTGATCACCCCCTTCGAGGCCCAGCAGCTGGTCAAGCACGAAGGCACGCTGAAAGTCATCCGCGCCCGGCTGCACCAGGTGGCGGGCCGGCGCGAAGACCGCCTGGTCTTCGACCTGCAGACCGCCGTGGCCGAGAGCTTCGGCTATGCCGCCAGCCCCACGGTGGCCAATGGCCAGCGCAGCTCGGAAGTGCTGATGCACCGCTACTACTGGGCGGCCAAGGCGGTGACGCAGCTCAACCAGATCCTGATGATGAACATCGAGGAGCAGGTCAGCGACGCGGGCGCCACGCCCATGCGTCCGATCACCGCCCGCTTCCTCGACCGCGGCGGCATGCTGGAAGTCGCCAGCGACGACCTGTACCTGGAGAACCCGCACGCCATCCTGGAGACCTTCCTCGTCTACCAGCAGACCCCAGGCCTGCAAGGCCTTTCGGCACGCACCCTGCGCGCCCTTTACAACGCCCGGCAGGTGATGGACGCCGGCTTCCGCCAGGACCCCATCAACCGTGAGCTGTTCATGGACATCCTGCGCCAGCCCAAGCTGCTGACGCATGCCATGCGGCTGATGAACCAGACCAGTGTGCTGGGGCGCTACCTGTGGGTGTTCCGGCGCATCGTCGGGCGCATGCAGCACGACCTGTTCCACGTCTACACGGTCGACCAGCACATCCTGATGGTGATGCGCAACATGCGGCGCTTCTTCACGCCCGAGCATGCGCACGAGTACCCCTTCTGCTCGCAGCTGGCTTCGCAGTGGGTGGACCCGTGGGTGCTGTACGTCGCGGCACTGTTCCACGACATCGCCAAGGGACGGGGCGGCGACCACTCGGTGTTGGGCACGACCGAGGCACGCCGCTTCTGCCGCGCCCACGGCGTGAACCGCGAGGACACGCAGCTCATCGAGTTCCTGGTGCTCGAACACCTGACCATGAGCCGCATCGCGCAGAAGGAAGACCTCTCGGATGCGCAGGTCATCCGCAATTTTGCCGCCCTCGTGGGCACGCAGCGCCGGCTGACCGCGCTGTACCTGCTGACGGTGGCCGACATCCGCGGCACCAGCCCGAAGGTCTGGAACGCCTGGAAGGGCAAGCTGCTGGAGGACCTGTACAACCTGACGCTGCGCGCCCTGGGCGGTGCGCAGCCGAACCTGGACGCCGAGATCGAGGCCCGCAAGGAAGACGCGCGGCACAACCTGGCGCTGCACCTGTACCCGCCCGGCGCCGAGCTGCCGATGTGGCGCACGCTGGAAGTCAGCTACTTCGCGCGCCACGACGCGGCCGACATCGCCTGGCACGCCCGCATGCTGCTCGAGCACGTGCAGACTGCGGTGCCGATCGTGCGGGCACGCCCGTCTTCGGTGGGCGACGGCCTGCAGGTGGTGGTCTACACGCCCGACCAGCCCGACCTGTTCGCGCGCATCTGCGGGTACTTCGACAGCGCCGGCTTCAGCATCCTGGACGCCAAGATCCACACCACGCGGGCGGGCTTCGCGCTGGACACCTTCCAGGTCGTGGCCACGCAGCACATGTGGCCCGAGGGTCTTTCTGGCGAGGCCGAGCTCAAGTACCGCGACCTGATCTCGCTGGTAGAAACGCAGGCGACGCTGGCGCTCTCGTCCGCGGGGCCGCTGCCCGAGCCGCGCAGCGGCCGGGTGTCGCGCCGGGTGCGCTCGTTCCCGGTCACGCCGCGGGTCTCGCTCTCGCCCGACGAGCGCGCCCAGCGCTGGCTGCTGGCGGTTTCGGCCAGCGACCGCACGGGCCTGCTATACGCCATCGCCCGCGTGTTGGCGCGCAACCACGTCAACCTGCAGCTGGCCAAGATCACCACCCTGGGCGAACGCGTGGAAGACACTTTCCTGGTCGATGGACCCGAGCTGCAGCGGCCCAAGGCGCAGTTGCGCATCGAGACCGAGCTGCTCGACGCCGTCGGCGCGCAGGGGGGCTGAGCAGACCATGGCCGTGCGCCGCATCAGCCCGGCAGACGCGATGGCGCGGCTGGACGAATTCGATGCGCTGATCGACGCGCGCAGCGAAAGCGAATACGCCGAAGACCGCCTGCCGGGCGCCGTCAACTGGCCTTCACTGAACGACGAAGAGCGCCATGCGGTGGGTACCGAATACAAGCAGGTCTCGCCCTTTGCAGCACGCAAGCGCGGCGCCGCGCTGGTGGCCCGCAACATCGCCCGCCACATCGAGACCCACGCGCAAAACCTGCCGCGCGAATGGAAGCCGCTGGTGTACTGCTGGCGCGGCGGCCAGCGCTCGGGCTCGCTGGCCCTGGTGCTGGACCAGATCGGCTTCACGGTGCACTCGCTGGAAGGCGGCTACGTGGGATTTCGGCGCGCGGTGGTGGCAACCCTGGAGACCCAGCCGCAGGGCTTCGCATGGCGGGTGCTGTGCGGCCGCACCGGCTCGGCCAAGAGCCGGCTGCTGCAGGCGCTGCGCGCCGAGGGCGCGCAGGTTCTCGACCTCGAGGCCCTGGCCTGCCACCGCGGCTCCGTACTGGGGCCTCTGCCCGACCAGCCGCAGCCCTCGCAGAAGGCCTTCGAGACACAGATCTGGCGGGCCCTGCACCAGATGGACCCGGCACGGCCGGTCTTCGCCGAATGCGAGAGCCGCACGATCGGCCGCCTTCGCGTGCCCGAACGCCTGCTGGAATGCCTGCGTGCCGGCACCTGCGTGCGCGTGGAAATGCCCCTGGATGCGCGGGTCGATTTCCTCATCCAGGACTACGACCACCTCGTGCAGGACGCCGAGTCGCTGTGCCGCACCCTGCTGTCGCTGCGCGAACTTCGCGGCGCCGACACGGTGGCGCGCTGGCAGGCCATGGCGCGCGGTGGCGAGTTCGCGGCGTTGGTGCATGAACTGCTCAGCCAGCATTACGACCCAGGCTACATGAAGTCCATCCAGCGCAATTTCGCGGGCTTCGATTCGGCGCCCGTGCTCGATCTTGCCGACGCGGGCCCGCTGACGCTGGCGCAGTCGGCGCGCACCCTGATCGCCCTGAGCCCGCAAGCCAGCCCTGCCTGATCGGCCCGCCGCGATTCAGATGGGTGACAGGCAGGGTGGGTACCATCGGCCGATGCGCCCTGCCACAGGCCCCACCCACGAACACGGCCTGCGTATCCGCACCGTCGCCGCCGGCCGCGCCTGGCACTGGCTGGCCCTGGGCTGGGCCGACCTGCGCCGCTGTCCCGTGCCAGGTCTGGCCCATGGCGCCGCGGCGGCACTCTTCGGCTGGCTGCTGCTGGCGGTGGCGCACGACCGCTTCTGGCTGCTGGCCGGAGCCTTCAGCGGCTTTCTGCTGGTGGCACCCCTCGTGGCCACGGGGCTCTATGCGGTCAGCCGCGCGCTGGAAGAGCAGCGCCCGGCCAGCCTGGCTTCTGCGCTGGCCACCTGGCGGCCCAAGGACAGCCGGCTGGTGGTCTTCGGCGCCCTGCTGGCCCTGGCCGGCACAGGCTGGGTGCTGACCTCGGCGGCGCTCATCACGCGCTTCGCGGCCTCGCCCGTCAACACGCCCGGCGACTTTCTGCGCATGGTGCTGATCGACGACACCTCGCACCTGTTCGAAGCCTGGCTGGTCATGGGCAGCGTGCTGGCCGCGCCCATCTTCGCCAGCAGCGTGGTGGCCATCCCGTTGCTGCTGGACCGGCGCGACGGCGTGCTCACGGCGGTGGGGGCGAGCGTCGGCGCCACGGTGCTCAACCCCGCGGCCATGGCGCTGTGGGCCACGCTCATCCTGTTGCTCACGCTGCTGGGCATGGCCACCGGCATGCTGGGGCTGGTGGTGGTGGTGCCCTGGCTGGCCCATGCCAGCTGGCACGCCTACCGCGACCTGGTCGAACCCGTCGACCCGGCCGAGCTTGCCGGCCAGAGCGCCAACCGGACGGATCGGGCTAAGGCTGCACGCTGATGTTCGGCTTCAATGAAGAGCAGATCGCCCAGTTCGGCCTGACCTTCGGCGTGGGCGCGTTCATGCTGTACATGGTGTTCATCATCTTCCAGCTGGCGCGCGAATCCAAGGCCGGGCGCTTCGGCACCTTCGTGCTGTTCATCGCCCTGGGCTTCGGCCTGGTGGGGTTTGCGGCCAAAGGCGTGATCAAGTACTTCCTGCGCGGTACCTGAGCGCCCCCGGCGCAGCCGCTCAGGCGCCCGTGCTCAGGATGTCGCCGAAGCCCTGCCACAGCGCGCCGGTGAACTTGGCCAGCTGCCCCTGCTTGATCAGGTTGTAATCGTCGGGGCTGGTGTTCAGCGTCATGCCGGGAAGCATCAGCGGCAGCTTCAGGTTCTTGATGCTGGTGGCCTGCTTCATCAGGTTTTCGCGCGTGAGGTCGTTGCCGCAGGCCTTGAGCACATGCACCATGGTCTGGGCCGTGATGTAGGCGTACAGGTTGGACGCATCCTTGGGATCGCCGTCGCGATAGTGGCGTCCCATGAAGGCACGCCATTCCAGCATGTTGGGGTCGTCCTTCCACTGCGGGTCGTTGGGGTCCTTGTAGTACTGCACGGTCAGCAGGCCCACCGACTTTTCCAGTCCCGCCGGCGTCAGCACCGAGCCCACCGACGCACTGACGTTGTTGATGATGTGCAGCGGCTTCCAGCCCGAGTCCCAGGCCTTGCGCACGGCCTGTGCGCCGAACTTGGGCGTAGTGATGTTGATGAAGGTGTCGGCGCCCGAGCCCTGCAGCGTGAGGATCTGCGAATCCACCGTGGGGTCGCTCACCTCGTACGTGACCTCCGAGACGATCAGCTTGGCGCCGGCCGGGCCCAGGCCGTCCTTCACGCCCTTGAGCAGGTCTTTGCCGTAGTCGTCGTTCTGGTAGAGGATGGCGATCTTGGCCGCCGGCTTGTTCTTCAGGATGTACTTGGCGTAGATGACGCCCTCGGCGTAATAGCTGAGGTTGAAGCCCAGGGTCCAGGGGAAGTTCTTGGGGTCGGCCCATTTGCTGGCGCCGGTGGCCAGGAAGAGGTGGGGCACCTTCTTGGCATTGACGTACTTGTGGATGGCCGAGTTGCTGGGTGTGCCCAGGGTCTGGAACAGTGCCAGGACCTCTTCCTGCTCGACCAGCTTGCGCACCTGCTCCACGGCCTTGGGCGGGCTGTACCCGTCGTCCAGGCTGATGAGATTGATCTTGCGCCCGTTGATGCCGCCCTGCTCGTTGAGCATCTTGAAGTAGGCCTGGTGCAGCTTGCCGATAGTGCCGTAGGCCGAGGCCGGGCCGCTGTAGGGCATGGTCTGGCCGAGCTTGATTTCGGTGTCGCTGGCGCCGGGGCCGTACTTCTTCTGCGCCCAGGCCGGGGCCGTGGGCACGGCCAGCGCGGCCGCGGCCGTCAGCAGGGTGCGGCGATTGGGATGGTGGCTCATGTCGTCTCCTTGTGGGCCGATGTGGCGGCAGTCGGGGCGGCGGGGGATGTGACGCCTGCCTGCCGGTTGGACAGGTTGCGGCGGCGTCGTGCCGCCACAATCCGGATGAACCCGGCCACGCCCGTGGGCATGGCATACATGAAGCCGATCAGGAAGATGCCGTAGATGGCCCAGGGCGCGGCCTTGGAGATCTGGTCGGCCACGTTGGGGATGAACTGGATGAACAGCGCGCCCCAGATGGCCCCGCTGATCGAGGCCAGCCCCCCGATGACGACGCCCACCACGAGCGTGATCGACAGGAAGATGCTGAACGAGTCGGGTGCCACGAACTGGATGACGATGGCCCCCAAGGCCCCCGCCACTCCGGTGTAGAGCGCGGAGACACCGAAGGTCAGCGACTTGACCATGGCCGTGTCCACGCCCATGGCCTGAGCCGCGATGGGCTGGTCGCGGATGGCCACCATCGCCCGGCCCATGCGGCCGCGCAGGATGTTCCAGCCGATGAAGAACATCACCACCGCCACGGCCAGACATACAAAGTACAGCCACTGGTCTTGCGTCAGCGGCAGCCACGCGGGTGCGTCGGGTTTGACGATGACGATGCCCATGGCACCGCCCGTCCAGTTCTCGAAACCCTTGAACTTGAGAATCTGCGGCAGCGCCACCCCCAGCGCAAAGGTGGCCAGCGACAGGTACAGGCCCTCCAGCCGCAACGCCGGCAAGCCGAACAGGAAGCCGGCCAGTCCGCACACGGCGCCGGCAGCCGGCAGCGTGAGCCAGTAAGGCACCCCGAACTTGTCCATCAGGATGGCCGCGACATAGGCGCCGATGGCATAGAAAGCCCCGTGGCCCAGCGAGATCTGCCCGTTGTAGCCCGTGAGCATGTTCAGGCCCAGCAAGGCGATGGCGTACACGATCACCAGCGTGAACTGGAAGACGCGGTAGTTGCTGACGACGAAGGGCAGCGCGCAGGCCAGGGCCAGCAGCACGGCGACGCCGAGGTAGCGGTTGCGCGGGGCAGGAGTGGGGTGTGCGCGGGTCATGGCGTCTTACACACGGGTCACCAGCACTTTGCCGAAGAGGCCAGAAGGCCGCACGACCAGCACGCCCACGATCAGCACCAGCGCCACCGTCAGCTTGAGCTCGGTGCCCAGGAACGATCCGACGAGGTTCTCGAGCACGCCCACGATGAAGCCGCCCAGCACGGCCCCGCCGGGGCTGTCGATGCCGCCCAGCAACGCCGCCGCGAAGGCATACAACAGGATGCCCGACATCATGTTGGGTTCCAGGAACACGGTGGGCGCCACCATCATCCCCGCGATGGCGCCGATCGCCCCGGCCAGGCCCCAGCCCAGGGCCAGCATCCAGCCCACGCGGATGCCCACCAGCCGGCTGGACACCGGGTTCTGCGCGGCCGCCCGCATGGCCAGCCCCAGCGGCGTGTAGCGGAAGAAGACGAACAGCAGCGACAGCACCACCAGCGTGATCGCGATCGAGCCCAGTTCATGGCTGGACACGTAGCGGTTGCCGAACGGCGGCTCGGCCGGGAACGGGCTGGGAAAGGGCTTGATCGTGTACGAGAAGATCCACCCGGCCAGGCTGTTGAAGATCACCAGCAGGCCGATGAAGACGATCACCACCGACATGATGGGCGCGTCTTCCACCGGCCGCACGATCACCCGCTCGATCACCACGCCCAGCAGGAAAGCCAGCCCGGCGGTGAGGAAGAAGGCTGCCCAGTAAGGGAAGCCGGCCTGGATCAGGCTCCAGGCGATGTAGGTCGAGAACATCGCCAGTTCGCCTTGCGCGAAGTTCACCAGGTGCGTGGCCTGGTAGATCATCACCAGCGCCAGCGCCACGCTGGCGTAGATGCCGCCGGTGGCCAGGCCCGAGAAGATCTGATGCAGGATGAGGTCCATCGCGCCGGGGTTTCAGTAGCCGAGGTAGGAACGCCGCACCGACTCGTCGTTGCGGATGGATTCGGCGCTGCCCGAGATGACCACGCGGCCGGTCTCCAGCAGGTAGGCTTCGCGAGCCAGGCGAAGCGCGAGCGAGGCGTTCTGCTCCACCAGCAGCATGCTCACGCCCTCTTTCGCGTTGATGGCGCGGAAGATCTCGAAGAGCTCCTGCACCACCAGCGGCGCCAGGCCGAAGCTGGGTTCGTCCAGCAGCAACAGCCGCGGCCGCAGCATCAGGGCGCGTGACACCGCCAGCATCTGCTGCTGCCCGCCCGAGAGCGTGCCGGCCTGCTGCCGGCGCCGCTCCTTGAGCAGCGGGAAGTAGCCGTACATGCGCTCCAGGTCGCCGGCGACGGCGGCCTTGTCCTTGCGGGTGTAGGCCCCCAGGCGCAGGTTCTCTTCCACGCTGAGGTTGACGAAGGTGCCGCGGCCGTCGGGCACGTGGGCCACGCCCATGCGCACGATGCTCTCGGTGGCCTTGCCGTCGATGCGCTGCCCGTCCAGCACCATCTCGCCGCGGGTGCGCACCATGCCGCACACGGCGCGCAGGGTGGTGGTCTTGCCCGCGCCGTTGGCGCCCAGGATGGTGGTGATGCCGCCCTCTTCCACGCCGAAGTCGATGCCGTGCAGCACCTCGGTAGGGCCGTAATGGGCGAACAGGCCCTTGACCTCCAGCAGCCGGGCCATCAGGCCTCCGTCCCGAGGTAGGCGCGGATGACCTCGGGGTGGGCCTGCACCTGCGCCGGTGTGCCGTCGGCGATCTTGCGGCCGAAGTCGAGCGCCACCACCTGGTCGGACACCCGCATGACCATGTTCATGTGGTGCTCGACGAGCAGGATGGTGAGCTTGAGCCGCTCGCGGATCTGGCGCAGCAGGTCCATCAGCAGGCCGACCTCTTCGTGGTTCAAGCCACCGGCCGGCTCGTCGAGCAGCAGCAGCTTCGGTGCAGCAGCCAGCGCCCGGCCCAGTTCCACCCGCTTCTGCGTGCCGAAAGGCAGGTCCATCACGCGCGTATCGGCCACGGCGCCCAGGGCCAGCAGCTCGACCAACTCGTCGCTTTGCTCGGCCAGTCGCTGCTCTTCGCGCACCACGGCCGGCAGGCGCAGGGCATTGGCCAGGAAGCCGCTGGACGTGCGGCAATGGCCGCCCAGCATGATGTTCTCTCGCACGGTCATCGTGCGGAACAGCGCCAGGTTCTGGAAGGTACGGCCGATGCCCAGCTCGGCAATGCCGTGCACCGGCGTCTGCGCCAGGGGGCGACCTTCGAAGCGGATCTCGCCGGCCGAGGGCACGTACAACCGCGACAGGCAGTTGAACAAGGTGGTCTTGCCGGCGCCGTTCGGGCCGATGAGACCGACGATGTGCCCTTCGGTGATGTCGAAGGACACGCCATCCAGAGCCGTGATTCCGCCGAACTTGACGGTCACGCCGGAAACTTCCAGCAGCGGGGCCGGGCGGGTGCTCGGGTTGATCGGGGGGCTCCTGGTCACCGTGCGCAACCGCTGCGCACGATGCGCGATTACCTACGGAGCGCCCCCGTTTTTCAAATCGTTCTTACCCTATCGGGCCTTACCCCATGTGCAGGCCGCCGTTGCAGGAGAAGTCGGCGCCCGTGGTGAAGCCGGAGTCTTCACCGGCCAGCCAGGCCACGATGGAACCGATTTCTTCGGGTGTGCCCAGCCGCTTGACCGGGATGGTGGCCACAATCTTTTCAAGGACTTCAGGCTTGATGGCGCGGACCATGTCGGTGCCGATGTAGCCCGGGCTCACGGTGTTCACCGTCACGCCCTTGGCCGCCATTTCTTGCGCCAGGGCCATGGTGAAGCCGTGCATGCCGGCCTTGGCCGCCGAGTAGTTGGTCTGGCCGGCCTGGCCCTTCTCGCCGTTGACCGAACTGATCTGGACGATGCGGCCCCAGCCCTTTTCGACCATGCCCGGCACCACCTGCTTGGTGACGTTGAACATGCTGTTGAGGTTGGTGTCGATGACGGCCTTCCAGTCTTCGGGGGTCATCTTCAGGAACATGCGGTCGCGCGTGATGCCGGCGTTGTTCACCAGCACGTCGATGCCGCCGTGCTCGGTGACGGCCTTGCCGAAGGCCGTCACGGTGGAGTCCCAGTCGGCCACGTTGCCCACGGAAGCGTAGAAGGTGTAGCCCAGGGCCTTCTGCTCGTCGATCCACTTCACGTGGTCACGGCTCGGGCCGCAGCCGGCGATGACCTTGAAGCCTTCCTTGTGCAGCCGCTGGCAGATTGCGGTTCCGATACCACCCATGCCGCCCGTCACGTAAGCCACTTTCTGTGCCATCTTCTGTCTCCTGTTGGTGATGTGAAATTCAGCGTTCGACCGTCAAAGCAACGCCCATGCCGCCGCCGATGCACAGGCTGGCAATGCCCTTCTTGGCATCGCGCTTGATCATTTCGTGCAGCAACGTGACGAGAATGCGCGCGCCGCTGGCCCCGATCGGGTGGCCGATGGCGATGGCACCGCCGTTGACGTTGACCTTGCTCGTGTCCCAGCCCATCTGGCTGTGCACGGCGCAGGCCTGCGCGGCGAAGGCTTCGTTGATTTCCAGCAGGTCCAGGTCGGTGGCCTTCCAGCCGGCGCGCTCCAGGGCCTTTCGGGCGGCCGGCACCGGGCCCATGCCCATGATGGCGGGGTCCAGGCCGGCGCTGGCATAGCTGGCGATCCGGGCCAGCGGTGTCAGGCCCAGCGATTGCGCAGTCCTGGCGCTCATGACCACCACGCCGGCGGCGCCGTCGTTCAGGCCCGAAGCGTTGCCGGCCGTCACGCTGCCGGTCTTGTCGAAGGCGGGGCGCAGGCCGGCCAGAGCCTCGGCGCTGGTCTTCTTGTTGATGAATTCATCGGCCGTGAAGACGATGGGGTCGCCCTTCTTCTGGGCGATGCTCACCGGCACGATCTCATCCTTGAAGCGGCCGGCCTCCTGGGCGGCGGCGGCCTTCTGCTGGCTGGCCAGCGCCAGGGCGTCCTGCTGCTCGCGGGTGATGCCGTACTTCTTTGCCACGTTCTCGGCGGTCACGCCCATGTGGTACTGGTTGTACACGTCCCACAGGCCATCGACGATCATCGAGTCGACCAGCTTCCAGTCGCCCATGCGCTGGCCGTCGCGCGAACCCGGCAGCACGTGCGGCGAGGCGCTCATGTTCTCTTGCCCGCCGGCAATGACGATCTCGCTGTCGCCGTCGCGGATGGCCTGCGCGGCCAGCATCACGGCCTTCAGGCCCGAGCCGCAGACCTTGTTGATGGTCATGGCCGGGACGCCGTTGGAGAAGCCGGCCTTGATCACGGCCTGGCGCGCCGGGTTCTGCCCCGAGCCTGCCTGCAGCACCTGCCCGAAGATGACTTCGCCGATCTGGCCGCTCTCGAGCCGGGCGCGTTCAAGCAGGGCCTTGAGCACCACGGCACCGAGTTCGGGCGCGGGTGTCTTGGCCAGCGTGCCGCCGAACTTGCCCACGGCAGTACGGGCGGCGGCGACGATGACGATGTCGGTCTGATTCATGGAAGTCTCCTTGAGGTACGGCCGCTTGGGGCCTCAGGCTTTGGCTTTCACATAGCGGCCAGGGGCGGGCTCGATCGCCTTGTACCTGGCACTGCCGGGTGCCTTCGGGGCGGCGACCAGCTTGCCACCCTTGGGCTTGAGCCAGTCCGACCAGGTGGTCCACCAACTGCCCGGGTGCTCGGTGGCGCCGGCCATCCAGGCGTCGGCCGAAGACGGCAGTTTGTCCTGCGCGGCCGCGTTCGTCCAGTAACTGCGCTTGCCCTTGGCCGGCGGGTTGATCACGCCGGCGATGTGCCCGCTGGCGCCCAGCACGAACTGTTTCTTGCCCTCGAGCAGCGGCATCGACTTGTAGGCCGCCGTCCAGGGCACGATGTGGTCCTCGCGCGAGCCATAGATGAACACCGGCGCCTGGATGGACCCGAGGTCGACCTTCTGGCCGCAGACGGTCAGCGCGCCGGGCTTCTTGAGCTGGTTCTGCAGGTAGGTGTGGCGCAGGTACCAGCAGTACATCGGCCCGGGCAGGTTGGTGGAATCGCCGTTCCAGTAAAGCAGGTCGAACGGGGGCGGCGTCTCGCCCTTGAGGTAGTTGCCCACCACGTAGTTCCACACCAGGTCGTTCGGGCGCAGGAAACTGAAGGTGGTGGCCAGTTCCTTGCCCTTGAGCAGGCCCGGGCCCGAAGGCGCCTGCTCGCCGATGGTCATCTCGCGCATCTGGACCATCGTCTCGTCGATGAAGATGTCCAGGATGCCCGTGCTCTCGAAATCCAGCAGCGTGGTCAGCAGCGTGACCGAATGCGCCGGCTGCTCGCCCTGCGCCGCCAGCACGGCCAGAGCGGTGGACAGGATGGTGCCGCCCACGCAGAAGCCCAGGGTGTTCAGGGTGTCGTGGCCGGTGATGGCCTGCACCGTGCGGATGGCGGTGATGGCGCCGTCCTCGATGTAGTCGTCCCAGGTCTTGGCGGCCAGGGATTCATCGGGATTGCGCCAGCTGACCACGAAGGTGCGATGGCCCTGCTCGACCGTGTAGCGGATGAGCGAGTTCTCGGGCTGCAGGTCGAGGATGTAGTACTTGTTGATGCAGGGCGGCACGAAGAGCATGGGCCGCTCGTGCACCTTGGGTGTGAGCGGCTTGTATTCGATGAGCTGGAACAACGCGTTCTCATACACCACGCTGCCGGCGGTGGTGGCCACGTTCTTGCCCACCTCGAAGACCGCCTCGTCGGTCTGCGAGACATGACCCTTGCGCACGTCGTCCAGCAAGTGCTGGACCCCCAGGGCAATGCTCTCGCCCTTGGTCTCGATCGCCTTCTTCAGCGCCTCGGGGTTCAGCGCCAGGAAGTTGCTGGGGCTGGCCGCGTCGATCCACTGCTGCACTGCAAAACGAACGCGGGCCTTGGTCTTGGCATCACCTTCCACGCTGTCGGCCAACTGCAACAGGGCCCGGGCGTTCAGCAGGTACAACTGCGCGGTGAAGGCGGCAGCGGGGTTGGTCATCCACTCGGCACTGCCGAACCGGCGGTCGCCGATGGGCACCTGCTTGGTGGCGCCGTCGGCCTGGATCTGGTGGATCGACTGGTTCCAGACCTCGCCGGCGCTCTTGAGGTAGTCGCCCTGGATCTGCGCGAGCTGCTGCATCGGCAGATTCAGCGCGGTCATCGACTTCCACATGTCCCCGATCGCAGCCCCGAAGGCATTGGCCGGATCGGCGGAAAGGCCGGGAATCGGGTTAGGCTTGTTGTTCATCGTTGTGTCTCCTCGTGGGGCCGCACGAACGGTGCCGGCCATCCCGGGCTGTGCACCCCCACGGTTCGTGTATTGCATCACGTTGTACCGTCCACGGCTGACGTTGCCATGACGGACTTTGCCCACCCAACCCTGACTGCTGCCGCAAATCGATGTACCTGATTGCCATTGCCTGGATGTACGTGGTGTTGATGATGGCCGTGGCCGAGGCCCTGTCCAGCCAGGGCAGCGTGCTGGGGGCGATCTTCACGCTCGCCCTCTACGGACTGATGCCGCTGGGCATCGTGATGTACATCGTGGGCACGCCCGGGCGGCGCAAGGTCCGCCGGGCGGCCGAGGCCGCGGCTGCGGCGGCGCTTGCGCCGGGGTTGTCACCCGAGTCGGCCCCTGCGTCAGCACCGCCAGACGGCGGCGGCCATCCGGCCGGTGAGGCCATCGCGGCGGAACGAAAAGAACCTTGACCGGTCCTCGACGGTGCAACTGCCGTCGATGAGGATGTCGGCCACGCCCGCGGCGGCCAGGCCTTGGGCGGCCAGCATCGGCAGGTTGGCCAGCCAGCGCGGGCTGCCATCCGGCCGACGGCGTTCGACGAAGGCGGCATCGGCTGCGGTGCGGCCGAAGGCCTGCAGGACGTCGGCGCCCACCTCGAATTGGCGCGGGCCGATGCACGGGCCCAGCCACGCGACGATATCGGCCGGGGCGAGCCCGGCACCGCGGCACAGGGCTTCGAGGGTGGCATCGAGCACGCCCGCGGCAAGGCCGCGCCAGCCGGCGTGGGCCGCGGCCACGGCACGCCCGTCGCGCGCGGCGAAGAGCACGGGCATGCAGTCGGCCACCAGCACGGCGCAGGCCACGCCGGCCTCGGTGGTCCAGGCGGCATCGGCCGCAGCCGCGGCCGCGGCCGGGACGGTGGAATCCTGGGTCAGCCGCAGCACTTCGCGGCCGTGCACCTGGCGCAGCCACGCCGGCCGCGCGCCGATGGCGGCTTCGAAGCGCTGGCGATTGCGCGCCACGGCATCGGGGTCGTCCTGCACGGCACCGCCCAGGTTCAGGCTGTCCCATGGCGCCACGCTCACGCCGCCTGCGCGCAGGCTCATGGCGGCGCCCACCCCGGCAGGCACGGCCCAGGGCGGGCGCAGCAGGGCCTGCGGGCTCACCCGGCGTCCGGGCAGTTCTCGGGCCGGCTGTGGTCGAAGGCCGGGAGCTTCATGCAGGCCTCGAACACGCGCATGACCTGTGGCACATGGTCCAACCGGCACTCGAAGCGCTGGGCGTTGAAGATCTGCGGCACCAACACGCAGTCGGCCATCGTCGGCGTCTGGCCGTGGCAGTAGGTGGCTGGCTGCGCCAGCAGCTGGCGCTCCACCACCTCAAGGCCGGTCTCCACCCAGTGGCGATACCAGCGGTTCTTGTCGTCCTCGCTCAGTCTCATGTCGCGCACCAGGTAGCGCAGCACGCGCAGGTTGTCCAGCGGGTGGATCTCGCAGGCGATGTCCAGCGCCAGGGCCCGCACGCGGGCCCGCTCGGCCGGCGTGGGGGGCAGCAGCGGCGGCTCGGGGTGCGTCTCGTCCAGGTACTCGATGATGGCCAGCGACTGCGTCAGCGTCCGGCCTTCATCCCGCAGCAGTGGCACCAGGCGCGAGGCCGAGACGGCCGCATAGGACTCCTGCAACTGCTCGCTGCGCTGCAGGTGCACGCCGTGGTAGTCGTAGTCCAGCCCCTTCAGGGCCAGCGCGATGCGCACCCGGAACGAGGCCGAAGAACGGTGGTAGCTGTAGAGCTCCATGGCGTGCCTCCTGTTGGTTCTCCCCTGAGGCGGCGATCAGGCCACGGCCACGCGCAGCGTGCCCAGCCCTGCGATGGTGCCCTCCATCACGTCACCCGCCTTGACGGCACTCACACCCGCCGGCGTGCCCGTGTAGATCAGGTCGCCGGGCCGCAGTTCCCAGGCCGCGCTGAGCTGCTCGATGGTTTCGTTGACGCTCCAGATCAGCTCGCTCAGGTCGCCCTTCTGGCGGACCTCGCCGTTGACGGCCAGCGTGATAGCCCCCGTGAGCAACTCGCCAGTGCGGGCGCGCGGCACCAGCGGCCCGATCGGCGCGCTGTGGTCGAAGGCCTTGCCGATGCACCAGGGACGGCCCTGCTTCTTCATCTCGTTCTGCAGGTCGCGGCGGGTCATGTCCAGGCCGACGGCGTAGCCCCAGATGTGCTGCAGCGCATCGGCCGCAGCGATGTGGCGCCCGCCGGTGCCGATGGCCACCACCAGTTCGATCTCGTGGTGGAAGTTCTTGGTCAACGTGGGGTAGGGGATGCTGCCCGTCTCGCCTTCGGCCACAGGCACCACCGCGTCGGCCGGCTTCAGGAAGAAGAACGGCGGCTCGCGCCCGGTGAAACCCATCTCCACGGCGTGGTCCGCATAGTTGCGCCCTACGCAATAAATACGGTGGACCGGGAAGTCGCCACCGCCGGCGACGGGGACACTGGCGATGGCTGGGGGGGTGAACACGTAGCTCATGGGCACGGACCTTCAGGCTGGGGGATGGGCGTCGGCGGCGATTGCAGCACCGCGAAGATGATGCCATGCGGCCGACCGGCCGGGAGCGGCCCGCTACACTCTGATCCATGCTCCTGCCCCGTCGCATCAAGCACTGCCGCGTGTGCGGCGCAGAGGTCCGCTACCGCATCCCCGAGGGCGACAACCGCGAACGTGCGGTGTGCCCGTCGTGCGGCGAGATCCACTACGAGAACCCCAACAACGTGGTGGGCACGGTACCCGTGTGGGGCGAGCAGGTGCTGCTGTGCCGCCGCAACATCGAGCCGCGCTACGGCCTGTGGACACTGCCCGCCGGCTTCCTGGAGCTTGGCGAAAGCACGGCCGAAGGCGCCCTGCGCGAGACGGTGGAAGAAGCCGGCGCGCGCATCGAGATGGGCGAGCTCTACACGGTGCTGAACGTGGTCCGTGCCGGCCAGTTGCACCTGTACTACCGCGCCCGCATGCTCGACACCTCGCTCGATCCAGGGCCCGAGACGATCGAGGCGCGCCTGTTCACCGAAGCCGAGATTCCCTGGGAAGAACTCGCCTTCCGCACGGTGCGTCGTACCCTGGAGCACTACTTCGAGGATCGGCGCTCAGGGCTCTTCCCCGTGCACGCCAGCGACATCAGCTGACGCTGACGGGCGCCTCGTCCACCTGCGCCTGCACGGCCGGGCCGGTGGCGCCGTCGAAACCCAGGCCCCAGAGGGTGTCCAGGTCGCGTTCGTCGTCGATGCCGCCGGCCAGGGCCGTCAGCCCCAGTCCGTGGATCAACGCCACCAGGCTCTGCGCGTAGCCGTACACCGCCTCGTTGCCCGAGACGCCGCGCAGGTGGCGGGCATCGACCTTTACGTACGCGATGCCGGCGTCTCGCAGGCCGGGCAACTGCTGGGGCGTGGCGCCGGCATGCTCCACACCCAGGCGTACGCCCAGCGGGCACCAGGCCAGGGCGGCCGCGGACAGCGGGGCCTTCACGGCCGGCCACGTGCCTTCCGCGCATTCGATGGACAGGCGCCTGGCGCCTTCGGGCGCGGCGCGCAGCCGCGCCGCCACGTCGGCGACGAAGGCCGGTGATTCGAGCGACACCAGCGACGCGTGCACGGCGCGCGGCAGGCCGTCCTGGGCGATGGCGGCCAGCGCCAGTTCCAGGGCGGCCAGGTCCACCTGTGGCAAGAGCCGGCTGCGACGGGCCAGCGCCAGCCAGTGATCGGCCGCCTGGTAAGCGCCGCCTTCGCGCAGTTGCACGCGCAAGGGGCACTGCAGGTGGATGAGTTCGCCGTGCGCATCCAGCACGCTGAAGTCGGACAGCTGCGTGCGGCCCTCGGCCAGCGCCGCGGCGATCTGCTCGCGCCAGACGCGCGAGCCGGCAGCCTCGGAATCGGCCTCGCCCAACATCTCGATGGCCATGCCGGCCTCTTCGGATTCGGCACGCGCCAGGGCCGCGTCGGCCACGGCCAGGACGGTGCTGCTGTTGGTATCGCGCACGCCGTCGACACCGCCGACCACGACGTCGGCGCCCCCCACCCGCATGGCAGGGCCGGCGTTCAGCGCCGCCAGCAGCGATTCGGCCGTCTCCTGGGCAACGCCCGCCACCGGCAGGCACAGCGCGAAGTCGCTGCCGTTCAGGCGGCCCGCGTAGGTGCCGGCGACGCGGTCGACATAGGTCAGCAGCACATCGGCCACGGCGCGCAGCAGGCGGTCGGTGGCCTCATGACCGATGCGGGGATTCAGCGCTTCCAGGTTGGCCACCCGCACCAGCAACACGGCCAGGCCGGGGCCTCCGGGCTCGGCCAGCCGGCGCTGCAGTTGCGAGAGGAAGTGATGCCGCGTCGGCAGGCCGGTGACGGCATCCAGCTGGGCCTGGCGCTGCAGCAGCGCCACCTGCTCGGCCTGGGCCGAAAAGACTTCGCGCAGGCGCCGCACGGTCGCGTTCATGCTGCGGGCCAGGCCGCGCAACTCGGGCAACGCCGGCTCTTCGGCCTCGACGAAGCGGCCCTGCTCCAGGGCCTGGGCCTGTTCGATGGTGGACTGCAAGGGCCCCAGCCAGGCCTGCAAGGCCCACGCCGCCAGCACGGCGGCCAGGCCGACCAGCGCGACCAGCAGCGCCGCGGTCTGCACACAGGCGTCCCACAGGGCCTCGTAGGCCCAAGCCCCCTGGGTCGACACGCGCACCACGCCGCTGTTCGGACCCGCATCGCCCAAAGGGGCCTGGCCAGGCGACGCGTCCATCGGCAAGGCCGCGGCGAACCAGGCCGGCACGCGCTCGTCGGCCATCGGCTGCTGAAGACGGATCGGGGCCGCGTTGCCGCCGGGCAGGATGTCGATCGAACGGTAGGAACCACCGGCCATCTGGGCCGCGGCCGCAGCCCGCATCAGGTTGGGGTCGCCCTGTTGTTGGGCCAGCACCGAGGCCATGGCCGACGCGGCGTCGCGGTTGCGCAACTCCAGCTGGGCCTGCAGCGCCTGGCGTGCCGCCACGGTGTGGATCACCAGGCTGCCCCCCAGCGCCAGCAGCAGGACGCCGGCGACGATCAGCGCGATGCGGCGGATCAGCGTCATGGCTGAGCCGCGCGCAGGCCGACGAAGGCGGGCTGCCGGTGCATGTCGCGATGGTCGGGGCCGGTGTGCATGGTGGTTGCGAAATGGGGGCGAATCACCCTCGTCACTTCGTCAGCCTGAGCCACAACTTGAGCCGAGTCGCCGGCAGGGTTATTCTGCCGGGACCGCTCAGCCCCGCAAGCCCGCCCGATGAAGGCGAGCCGGACACTCAGGCCGTGGCGGCCCGCAGCTTCTGCGAAAACTCCTGCAGCGCAGCGATGCCACTGGCTTCGGCCTTGTGGCACCAGGCCTGCAGATCGACCACGAGCTGCTCGGCCGACACGTTGGTGCGTGTCAAGAGGGCCCGCAACTCTTCGCGCATGGCCACCAGCTGCGCCAGCCGCGGGCTGTCGCCCAGGGCCAGTTGCAGGCCGGGCTTCACACCGCTGGGAATCTTGTCGTCGTCGCGGTGCAGCCAGGCCTTGGCCAGGCGCATGTTCTTGAACTTGGCGCTGTTCTCGGCGCCCTGCGACTTCATCCGCTGCATCTCGATGGCCACGGCGCGCTTGAGTTCGGTGGCATAGCGCGCCATCACCTCGTAGCGGTTGGCGATGATGGCCTCCAGCGTCTTGTCGTCGGCCACGGCCTTGACAGCACCCAGCGCCAGGCGAGGCGGGGTCTTGCGGACTTTGGCCAGACCCACGGTCTCCAGGATCCGGATATACAGCCAGCCGATGTCGAACTCGTAGGGTTTCACCGACAGCTTGGCCGAGGTCGGGTAGGTGTGGTGGTTGTTGTGCAGCTCTTCGCCGCCAATGATGATGCCCCACGGGGAGACGTTGGTCGAGGCGTCGGCCGCCTCGAAATTGCGGTAGCCCCACCAGTGGCCCAGGCCGTTGATGATGCCGGCGGCAGTCACGGGGATCCAGGCCATCTGCATCGCCCACACCGCGGCACCGGCAGCGCCGAAAAGCAGCATGTCGATCACCAGCATCAGGCCCACGCCTTGCCAGGTGTATCGGCTGTACACGTTGCGCTCGACCCAGTCGTCGGGCGTGCCGTGGCCGTACTTGGCCATGGTCTCGGGTACCTTGGTCTCGTCCGCGTAGAGCTCGGCACCGGTCAACAACACGGTCTTGATGCCGCGGGTGACGGGGCTGTGCGGGTCATCGACCGTTTCGCACTTGGCGTGGTGCTTGCGGTGGATGGCCACCCATTCGCGGGTCACCATGCCCGTGGTCAGCCACAGCCACAGGCGGAAGAAATGCATCACCGCGGGGTGCAGCTCCAGCGCGCGGTGGGCCTGCGAGCGGTGCAGGAAGATGGTCACCGAGGCGATCGTGACATGGGTGGCCACCAGACCGAACAGCAAAAGCTGCCACCAGGATGCGGCCATCAACCCGTGGGCGAGCCATTCCACGAGCGCGTCGTGCGCCAGCCACAAACGATCCATCGATTTTCCTCAGTGAAATAATTTCCAAGCATATTGTAGAGCCCGGGACGCACCATAAGTTTCAGCGTTGGCTGCTCAACAGCGCCTGAATTTAACGCCTTGCGGCGCGCCTTGCCCCAGATCAAGAAAGATGGCGGCAATAAGCGGGGTTTTCAACGCCTTTCCCAAACGGCCGCAAAAAAACCGTCGGTGCGGTGCAGGTGCGGCCACAGCCGCAGGTAGGGGCCCGACACGATCCCCGGAGCGGCGTCCACGTGCGCCGCGAGCAGCGCCTCCTCGGCCGGCACCGGCACGAAATCCGCGGCCCGCTCGGCCGTGAAGGCATCGGCCACGGCCTCGTTCTCGGCATTCAGCAGGCTGCAGGTGGCGTACACCAGGCGGCCGCCAGGCTTGATCAGGCGCGAGGCGCTGGCCAGGATGGCCATTTGCTTGGCCTGCAGGTCCTTGACCGTCTGGGGCGACTGTCGCCACTTCAGGTCGGGATGGCGGCGCAGCGTGCCCAGGCCGGAACAAGGCGCGTCCACCAGCACCCGGTCGATCTTGCCGGCCAGGCGCTTGACGCGGTCGTCGCGCTCGTGTGCCAGTTGCGCCGGGTGCACGTTGGACAGCCCGCTGCGCGCCAGCCGCGGCTTCAGGGCGTCCAGCCTGTGGCCGGACACGTCGAAGGCGTAGAGCCGCCCCGTGTTGCGCATGGCCGCACCCAGCGCCAGGGTCTTGCCGCCGGCTCCGGCGCAGAAATCCACCACCATCTCGCCGCGCTTGGCATCCATCAGCAGGGTCAGCAACTGGCTGCCTTCGTCCTGCACTTCCACGTGGCCCTGGATGAACAACGGCAGCTTGTTCAGCGCCGGCTTGCCCTCCAGACGCAGGCCCCAGGGCGAATGTGGCGTGGGCTCGGATGCAATGCCGGCCTCGGCCAGCGCCTGGCGCACCTCGTCGCGCTTGGCCTTCATGGTGTTCACGCGCAGGTCCAGCGGCGCCGGGTCGGCCAGGGCCTGCACCAGGGGCCAGAATGCCTCGCCCAGCGACTCGCGCAGCGCGTGGGCCAGCCAGTCGGGCAGGTTGTGGCGCAGCTTCTCGGGCAGCGTGGCGCGGTCGACCTGCGCGGCAGCGGCAGCCCAGGTCTGCTCGTGCGGGCTCAGGGCGGCGCGCAGCGTGGCGTCACCGCCTTGCCAGGCGAGGATGGCCAGGCGGCGCTCCATGAGGCCCGGGCCGCCTTGCGCCAGGTGCTGGTACAGCAGGCGCTGCCGCAGGATCGTGTAGGCCGTCTCGGCCAGGGCGTGGCGTTCACGCGAGCCGAGGTCACGGTGCTTGTGGAAGAAGGCGGAAACCGTGATGTCGGCGGGCTGATCGAGCTTCAGCACGGCGCGCAACAACTCGGTGCTCAGGTCCAGCAGGGCAGCGGGGTGCATGGGGTTGGCTTGGGTCTCGGCAAGGTTTTCAGATCCAGATCTGGGAAGCACCGGCGGTGTGGGCCACCCGGGCGCCGTCGATGCGCAACTGGCCTTCGACGAACCAGCGCACCGACAACGGGTAGATCACATGCTCGGTGGCCAGCACGCGGGCAGACAAGCGGTCTTCGTCGTCTGAGGGGTGCACGGGCACCACGCTTTGCATGACGATGGGGCCGTGGTCGAGTTCGGCCGTCACGAAGTGGACCGTGGCGCCCACCGCCTTGCACCCGGCTTCCAGCGCGCGCCGGTGCGTGTGCAGGCCCGGGAAGGCCGGCAGCAGCGACGGATGGATGTTCATCAGCCGGCCCGCATAGCGGCCCACGAAATCGGCGCCCAGGATGCGCATGAAGCCGGCCAGCACCACGAGATCGGGTGCGCAGGCGTCGACGGCGTGGGCCAGCGCCGCGTCGAAGCCCGCGCGGCTGCCATGGGCGGTGTGCTCCACCACCGCCGTGGCAATGCCGTGCTGGCGGGCGAAATCCAGGCCCTGGGCGTCGGCCCGGTTGGCAATGACGGCCACCACGCGGGCCGGCCAGCCCTGCTCGGCGCAGGCCTGGACGATGGCCTGCATGTTGGAACCGCGGCCGGAGATGAGGATGACGATGCGCTTCATGGGGGCCGGCAGTGTAGGCGTTGCGGGCGCTGCGCGGTGGGTGGCCTGCACATCGCTCGCGGGCCGGCCCCCTTCCCTGAGACAATCAGAGCGTCATCCCACCGGGCATCAAGCCCCGCCGCCACACCATGCGATCGCGAGTTCTCTCCGGCATGCGCCCCACGGGCGCCCTGCACCTCGGCCACTACCACGGCGCCCTGAAGAACTGGGTGCGGCTGCAGGACGAGTACGAATGCTTCTACTTCGTGGCCGACTGGCACGCCCTGACCACGCACTATGAAGAGCGCAGCGTGATGGAGCGCTACGTGTACGACATGGTGATCGACTGGATCGCCGCCGGCCTGGACCCCGAGCGCTGCACCATCTTCATCCAGAGCCGCATTCCCGAGCATGCCGAGCTCTTCACGCTGCTGGCAATGGGCACGCCGCTGGGCTGGCTGGAGCGTGTGCCCACCTACAAGGACCAGATCGACAAGCTCAAGGACCGCGACCTCGCCACCTACGGCTTCCTGGGCTACCCGCTGCTGCAGGCGGCCGACATCCTGATCTACAAGGCCGCAGGCGTGCCGGTGGGCGAGGACCAGGCCTCTCACGTGGAGCTCACCCGCGAGGTGGCCCGCCGCTTCAACAACCTGTACGGCCGCGCCCCCGATTTCGAAGCCCAGGTGGCCGCGACACTGGCCAAGCTGGGCAAGGACGACGCGCGCTACTTCGAAAGGCAGCGCAAGGCCTTCGGCGAAACCGGCGCACCCGAGGCGCTGGCCAAGGGCGAGGCGATCGTGGCCAAGGCCGCGGCGGGCGTGGCGGGCTGGACGGCCGACGACAGCGAGCTGTTGCTGGGCCACTTGAAGGGCGCCGGCAAGAGCATCCTGACGGAACCGCAGGCCCTGCACACCGAGGTCGCCAAGCTGCCGGGCCTGGACGGCGCCAAGATGAGCAAGAGCTACGGCAACGCCGTGCTCATGCGCGACAGCCCCGAAGAGGTGACGAAGAAGATCCGCGGCATGACCACCGACCCGGCCCGCGTGCGGCGCACCGACCCGGGCACCCCCGAGAAATGCCCCGTGTGGCAGTTCCACCAGGTCTACAGCGACGCACCGACCAAGGAGTGGGTGGTCAAGGGCTGCACCACCGCTGGCATCGGCTGCCTGGACTGCAAACAGCCGGTGATCGACGCCATCGTCCAGGAACAGTCGCCCTGGCGCGAGCGCGCCGAGCGGTACCTGACCAACCCCAAGCAGGTGCACTGGATCGTCGAGATGGGCACCGAGCGCGCGCGCACGGTGGCCCGACAAACGATGAAGGACGTCCGCACGGCCATGGGCATCAGCTACTGAGAGCCGCGGATCATGAAAGAACTGCAGACGATTGAACTGAATCCCCCGGGCGAGGTGCGCTCGGTGGTCATCATCCTTCACGGCCTGGGGGCGGACGGCACGGATTTCCTGCCGATGGCCGATGAGCTGAAGCTGGAAGCGGTAGGGCCGGTGCGCTTCCTGTTTCCGCGGGCGCCGGTGCGGCCGGTGACGATCAACGGCGGGCATCCGATGCGGGCCTGGTACGACATCCTCACGGCCGACCTGGTGCGGCGCGAGGACGAGGCCGGGCTGCGGGAATCCATCCGGCTGGTGCACGCGCTGATCGACCGCGAGGTGGCACGCGGCGTGCCGGCCGAGCGCATCGTGCTGGGCGGCTTCTCGCAAGGGTGCGCCATCACGCTGGGCGCCGGCTTGCGCTACGGAAAGCGGCTGGCCGGGCTGGTGGGGATGTCGGGCTACATGCCGCTGCCCGCCACCACGGCGGCCGAGCGCCAGGCGGCCAACCAGGCCACGCCCGTCTTCCTGGCCCATGGCCGCAACGACGGCGTGGTGACGCTGCCCCGCGGCACGGCCGCGCGCGACCTGATGCTGGGCCTCGGGCAACCCGTGGAATGGCACGAGTACCCGATGGAACACTCGGTGTGCATGGAAGAGGTGCAGGCGGTGCAGCAGTTCCTGCGGCGGGTGCTGCAGGCCGCCTAGCAGCACGCGCAGGGCAGGATCAGCGGGCCAGCCTTGCGATGACCGCGACGGGGCCGCCGCCATCGGGCCCCTGGTGTTCGGCACCGCCCGAGACGAACAACTGCGTGTCGCCGAACACACCGGCCAGCACACCGCCCACCAGGGCACGCGCATGGCGCGATGAATGGATGTCGCTGTCGTCCAGCATGACATGGCGCCGCCCGCGGATCAAGCCGCTGCGCGAGGGTTCGGCCTTGGCCAGGACCGCCGCCACGCGGGACTGGCCCGGCGAACGCAGGGCCGCGCCGGGCGCCAGGCCCACGGATGCCAGCGCGGCCTCGACCGCATCGACGTCCAGGGCGTCCTGCATCACGCCGTGACCGATGGCGAAGCTGCTGTGCCAGGCCCGGCTGTTGCCGAGCACCATGACCTGGTTCTGCATCAGTTCGATGCCGGCCGACGTGCTGGCGCACCCGGAGTAGAGCGCCGGGTCATCGCACACGCGCGCCGACAGTGCCGCCTGGGGCGACAGCTCGCCCAGCGCCAGCGCCGCGCCCAGCGCGGACGCACCGCGTGAGAAACCCATCGAGAGGTAGGTGTCTTCGGTCGCCACGTCTTGGCCTGCACGCCGCGCCGATTCGATGCGCTCGCGTGTGAGCAAGGGGCACTTCACCTGCACATAGTGCACATCGGCCGGCGAGGCGATGCCCGCATCGTCCATGGCGCGCTGGACCGCAGCGGCCGTGGCTTCGATCTGCGCCGAGCGGCCGATGTCGCGTGGCGCCAGGTCGGGCGTCATGGCCACACCGATGGCCAGCGTGGCGAGGTCCGGCGGCGCCGAGGCAGGGGGCGCATCGCGTGTCTCGAACACGAGCCAGTGCGGCGACAAGCCGCCTTCGGTACCGCCCGACATCACGAAGGCGACGTGCCGGGCCACATCCTCCAGCGACCGTCCGCTCAGCGCCGAGACCGCCTGCTTCAGCGCCAGCGTGGCGTAGCCGCGGGTGAAGTCGTTGACGCAGCCGTTGCCTTCGGTCTTGCCGAGGATGGCGACGATCCTGGCCGGGTCGATGTCGCCGCGACGCACCGCGGCGACGAGGGCGCCCGTGTCGTCGGGTGAAGCGGCCGGCAGGCGATGGACAAAGGCTTGGCGGGGTGTGTTCATGGGGGCTGGTCAGGCTGGGATGCCCGCCAGCATATCGACCACCGCGCCCATCCCTTCCGTGGCGGGATAGTGGGCCTCATAGCCCAGCGTGTGCTGCAGGCCCTGGTCTTCCCAGCCCCGCGTGCGGTCGCAGCGATGGTTGAAGACCAAGTGCACGGGCTTGGGCGCCAGCGCCAGCACGCGGGCGATCGCCTCGTCGTCGGGATGCCCGAACTGGCTGCCGTCCGTCGAGACCAGGAAGCGCCGGCAATCGATGAGCCGCAGGAAGGCGTCGCTCAGGTTGCCTTTGCTCCCGTGGTGGGACAGTTTCACGGCATCCAGCCGCAGGCGGGTCTCGCCGCGGCTGCGGGCAATGCGGCGGATCGCGTCTTCCACCACCCGCATGTGGGCGTCGGCCAGAAGTGCGCACCGCACGCCCTGGTACTCGGCCAGCAGCGCGATGCTGGAGCCATTGGCCACGGCCTCGTCCAGCACCGGCGCCATGTGCGCCAGGTCGTGCAACAGCCCGGGCGACAGACCGGCCGATTCCGCGCCGCGGTAGCGCCGGTCGGCCTGCAGGCGTCGCTCGGCGGCATCGCGGTCCAGAGGATCGAAGCGGGCCTTGGTCAGCTTGCCGTCCCACGCCTCGCGCAAGTCCTTGAGCTTGTCGATGGAAGGCGACAGCAGCGTCAGGCTCAGTCCGCCGTCCAGCTCGATGCGCGGCGGCTCCAGGCCCTTGGCCAGGCAGATGGCCTTGCCGTCGAAGGTGCGGTTCAAGGGCACGCCGCGGCGGGCCGATCGATGGGCGAGGTAATGCCCCTCCATCGGGCTGCGTTCGCCCGCGGGCTGCCCCTGCGCTTGCGGCGGCTGGCCGAAGCCGTGCAGGGGCTGGCTCAGCTGCTCCCAGCCGTTGAACCAGAGTTCCTCGATCTCCAGGCCGGGTTCGGGGTCGCCGAGCAGCCGCACGATGCCGCCGATGTGGTCGTTGTCGATGTGGCTGACCACCAGCAACTCCAGGCGCCGCTGCGCCGCGGGCAAGCCCCTCAGGCGCTGCCGCAGGGTCTCGTAGGCCGTGTGGGGGCCGCCATCGATCAGGAGGTGCCTGGGCGACTGGCTCGGGCCCCAGCTCAGCAGGATGCAGTCGCCGTGGCGGACCGGCAGCAGCTCGACGCGAAAGAGGCTGTCCTGCATGCGGTGCCTGGCCTCGAGGTGCGGGGATTCAGGCGGTCTCGCCGAACACCAGCATCGATGCGGCCCAGCTGCGGTCGGTGCTGCCGAAGCGCCGGTGCATGGCGCGCCGGGTGCGCAGGAAGGCCATCTCCACCGTCTTCTCCTCGAACAGATAGCGATAGAACAGGTGCGCGTGCAGGGCCGCGAACCAGTCATCGACCTTCCACCGGAAGCCGACCACGATGGGCACGCCCTGCCGGGCCAGCTCCAGCGCGAAGGCCGGGCTCGTGCTCTCGCAGCTGCTCAGGTAGACGAGCGTGGTGCGGCGCAGGAAAGGCGCGATGTCGCCGATCGGGATCGCTTCGGGGCTGCCGGGCCGGCCGACGAAAAGATAGCCGCGGCTCTCGCGGTCGCCATCCTCGCGGGCATAAGAGTGGCCCGCGAAGTGCACGATGTTCCAGTCCTTCTCCAGGGCCTTGAAGAGCGTCGAGCGAGACAGCCCCAGATCGCCCTTGCGGCTCAGGGGCAGCAATTCGCGCAGGCTGCCCGCGCCGGTGTGCGGCCTGAGCAGCTTCTGCAAGCCCTCGCATTCGCGGCTGACGTGCCGCAGTTCCGACAGGCGCAGGGCTGTGCGCCCATCGTGCGACACCACGCCATCGGGCCAGCCGTGCGAATCGGCGTTGACCAGCAACATGTTCAGCGGCGGGGCCCACTTGCCGAACAAGGGCTTGGCCACCGAATACCCGAGCTTGATGTTGCGCGACATGGGTGCCCGCACCAGCCAGGGAATGGGCGGGTATTCCAGCGGCGGATGCAGCGCTTCCAGGGCGATGGGAAAGTGGGTGCGGTCGACGTCGCACATGGCGAAAGAGATGCGCACCCGCTCGACGCCACCGGCCAGCTTGATGCCGCGGCACAGGTCGCGCTCCAGGTCGGAGGATTCGAACAAGGCGTCGCGCAGGTTGCGGCCGACCTGGTTGAAGCCATCGTGGAAGGCCTGGCCTTCTTCCTTGCCGATGAGGCGCGAGAGCATGGACAGCTGATCCAGCGTGGCCGCCTTCAGGGGCACGGCGCCCGACTTGCCGTAGCGGAAGTTCACGCCGCGCATCTCGTACGTCCAGCCACCATCGTCGTTGCGGCACAGCAGCACGTCCAGCGTGGTGCGAGGCGGCACGAACTGCCGCACCTGCTCTTCCACGTACTCGAAGACGTCGGTGTCGGTGTGGTACGGCGAGACTTCGAGTTGCCGGCAGCGTTCGAGCAGCTTGTTGGTCAGCTGCGTGACCAGGGGCAGCAGCAGGATGATCGGCGCGGCCAGGCCGGCAAAGCGCAGTTGCTCGCACAGGCGGATGCCGCCGTCCTCCTCAACCGGCGACACCTTGTCCAGCGCCAGCGCATGGCCGACGATGGCGAACTGCATCGCGATCTGCTCCATGCGCTCGATCGCTTCGCTGCGGTTGCGCGCCATGTGCACGATCACGCGCTCGCCCTGCCGATCGATCAGGCCCTCCAGCACATCCTCGATCTGGTTGCGCAGGGCGGACTCCTGCTTGGACACCACGACGAGCACGTTCTTGCTCATGGTGCCCCGTCGAAACTCACGGCATAGCGCACCCGGTCGGCCGACAGGCGCTGCTCTTCCACGGTGCCGGCATTGGCCTGCAGGTAGTCACGGATCAGCGGGAAAGCCAGGCGCTCTTCGGACGGCAGCGAGCCACCGCCTTCACTGCGGCCCGGCATCGACATGCCCGCGCCGACGTGCCCTTCGATCCGCACCGTCACACGCCCGTCGTCCGCGCGCAGCGACACGACGACCGGGATGTCTTCCGGAGCACAGCGGATGAAGGTCAGGAGCAGGGTCTCGAGAACGAAGCCGATCTGGAAGCAGTCGCAGATGACGTGGGAAGGCTGCTCGGGAAGGTCCAGCGCTACCAGCGAGGCCATCTCTTCGGGCAGCGATCCATGGATCAGCCGGATCTCGGTGGCCAGGTCGATCGGACGCGGCAGCCCTGCCGCACTGCGCACCGAGGTGTTGTACATCGCCAGCTTGGTGTAGGCATGCTGGGCCCGGTAGAGGTACTTCAGCAGCCGCTCGGTCGAGTCCACGGACAGCGGCGCGCCGTGGCGTGCGCTGCGCTCCATGGTCGAGATGACATAGGTCAGCGGCGTGCGCGTCTCCAGCGCGATCTGGTAGGCAGTCTGTTCCAGCAGTTCGAGCTCGAGGGCGCGCCGCATGGGGCGCACGTCCTTGAAGGCATAGATGGCGCCGCCGATGTCGGGCGGCAGCGAATGCCGCGATACCTCGGCCGGCGTGTAGCCCCCGCTGACGAAACGCAGGGCTGCGAACTCTCCGAGACGGCCGTCCGGCGCGTCGAAAGCGCGCTGCGCCTCGAGCGCGCTTTCGAACAACTGCCCGATGGAGCCCTGCAGGGCCTTCGGGTCGCCGTCGGGGGTGTCGAACAGGCGGCCGGCCGCGGCGTTGGCGCGCTTGATTCGGTCGTGCGCATCCACCACCACCATCGGCTCGGAGGTGCATTCCAGGCACTTGTCCAGGAAGTTCAGGTTGCTCAGGCGCTGCATGAAGCCGCCCACCTCGTGCGCCGTTTCGCCGAGCCAGCGCTTCTCGTCTTCGGAGAACGCATCCGGCCGCCGGTCCTCGATGTCGATGATCCATCGCACGCGGGCGTCGTTCTCCAGGCTGATGGGCCAGCACAAGGCCGAGCGCATGCCGGGGCGGTCCTCCGGCCGCTTGCACCCGGGGTCGGCTTCGATATCGGCCACCACCTGCGCCTTGCCGGTGCGCACCACGCGGCCCAGCAGGCCCTCGTCGATGTCCCGGTCATCGTCCAGGCCCGCGACCACCGGCAAGGCCGGCGGCTGGCAACGGCCCACCAGCCGCACCTTGCCACGGGCGTGGTCGACCCGGTACAGCGAGGCGTGTTCCCAGCCGAAGATCTCGCACAGGCGTCGCAGCAGCGCTTCGTAGACGGCCTCGATCGTGGGGCAGTAGGCCACTTCGCGCAGCAGCTTGTGCCGCTCGGCCTCGCGACGGCGGTCGAAATGGTCGATGGCCTGGATGACGCCGGCCGCGATGGGCAACTCGGCGATCCGGCTGCGGTGCTCTTCGGTCAGCGCAGCCGGGTCGCGGGCGTAGAACGTCACCGAAGCCCCCGGCCGGCCCTTGCGGCGGATCGTCCGGCGGATGCAGGAGCGCAACCCGTCGGCCAGCAGCCCCTGCACCAGCGCGGTGTCCTTCAGGTGACCCAGGGACGGATCCTGCAAGCGGTGCAGCAGGTCCGTCACCAGGGTCGTGCCCTCGCTCTCGACCTGCGGCCGCAGTTCCGCCGGCACGGATTGCCAGACCTTGGTCCACTCCACGCGCCCGCGGGCCGAGTTGGGCCGGTACACGAAGAATGGGTGGGCGTGCCGGAAGTCGTCGCTGTAATGGGTGGCGATCACCACATCGAAGGGGATGACCATGTGCAACACCTGCATCACCCGAAACAGCACCGAGTCGGCTTCACCGGACTCCTGGTGGATGCGGTTGATCTCTTCTTCCAGGGGATGGCGGAACAGCGCGAAGCTTCCGGTGACCTGCCCGGTCTCGTCGGTGATGGGGATGGCCGTGACCTGCACGGGCAGGACCTGCTGGTCGGAGGACCGCCGCACCTGCGTGCGGTAGTTGCCGATCAGCCCGGCCTTGCGCTCGGAGAGCTGTTCGGCGAGCAGGTTCGGGTCGACGTAGAAGCGGCCGAGGTTGGCGCCTTCGTAGGACGTGATGCCCAGCAGCGCCAGGCCCTGGGGATTGGCGTAGGACACATCGCCATTGAGCCGTGTCTCGACCACGCCGACCCCGGCCTTCTCGAAGATGGCACGCTGGTGCGCCAGTTCACTGGGGGCCATGGCCTCTCCTCGTGTTGCCGCGTTGGTGCACGGAGCCCTGCCGGCGCGGCCTGCGGCGCCGGCAGGGCTCCCAAAGGCCGCGAACGCTCCGCATGAATGTAGGTCCGGCGTGCCTGGTGTCCATCCTACGTCGGTAGGACTCCGCCGTCACCCGCTCGACGTCCGCAAGCCTACTTCTCGGCCACTGCCTTCATCTGCGCCAGGCCTTTCTCGAAGTCCTTGCCGATCATCGAGTCCATGCTGAAGAACACGCCCATGAGCTTGGTCAGGTAGTTCGCGGGGCCGGACATCACCCAGCGCACCTCGGTGCCGCCGTCCTTGGGTGAGAGCACGAAGTCGGTCGTGTTGTGGCCTTCGAAGGGTTCGATGAAGTCGAGCTGGATGCTGACCTTCTCAGGCGCTGCGGACCGGACCTCCATGTGGCCGCTGCCCACCTCCTTGTTGCCCTGCCAGCCGTAGGTGGCGCCCACGCCTGACGGCGAGCCGCCGAAGGTCCGCTTCATCGCCGGATCGATCCGCTCCCAGGGCGACCAGTCGGCCCACCGGTGGAAGTCGGCAATCATCGGCTGGATCTTGTCGGCAGGGGCCTGGATGACGACGCGCCGCTCGACGCTGAAGCTGTTCGGGCGCGTGGCGGCAACCAGCAGCAGCGCCGCCAACAGCACGACCAGCAGCAGAGCGATCTTCTTCAGCATGGCGGGCCCCCACTTGCGACGCTCCGGCCGTTGCGACGGAGCCGGAGGTTTGTCTTGTGCGGCAGGATCATAGGCCAGCCCGGTCGCCGCGCACGGGATTGCACCGGCTCTCCACCGCCGGCCCTGCGTTTCCTTTACGCTTGCGCGCCCCAACAAGACGAGGAGTCTCCCGATGTCCCAACGCCCCACCCCCCGCTCGGCCGCTACGGCCCTGGCGCTTGCGCTCACGGTCCTGACGGGCTCGCTGGCCCTGACCACCGCGGCCCGCGCCGAGGCCCCGATGCAGAAGGTGCAGGCACCCGGCTGGTACCGCATGATGCTGGGCCAGTTCGAGATCACGGCCCTGTCGGATGGCACGGTCGCCCTGCCGGTCGACAAGCTGCTCACGCACGCGCCGGCGGCCCGCATCAACGCCCTGCTGGCCCGCTCGCACCAGAAGGCCCCGCTGGAGACCTCGGTCAACGGCTATCTGGTCAATACGGGCAGCAAGCTGGTGCTGATCGACACCGGCGCTGCGGGCTTGTTCGGTCCGACGCTGGGCAAGTTGGTGGCCAACCTGCAGGCCGCGGGCTACCAGCCCGAGCAGGTGGATGAGATCTACATCACCCACATGCACCCCGACCACGTGGGCGGCCTGGTGGCCGACGGCAAGATGGCGTTCCCCAACGCCGTGGTGCGAGCCGACATGCGCGAAGGGGACTTCTGGCTGAACAAGGCCAACCTGGACGCCGCGCCGGCCGACGGCAAGGGCTTCTTCCAGGGCGCCATGGCGTCGCTGAACCCGTACGTGGCCGCGGGCAAGCTCAAGCCCTTCGACGGCGAGACCGAACTGGTCCCCGGCATCCGCGCCATCCCCGCGCGCGGCCACACGCCCGGCCACACCCTCTACGCCGTCGAGAGCGAGGGCAAGCGCATCGTGTTCTGGGGTGACCTGATGCACGTGGCGGCGGTGCAGTTCGTGCAGCCCGACATCACCATCCAGTTCGACAGCGACTCCAAGTCGGCCGCGCCGCAGCGGATCAAGAACTTTGCCGATGCGGCCAAGAAAGGCTACCTCGTGGCGGGCGCACACCTGTCGTTCCCGGGCATCGGCCGGCTGCTGCCGGACGGCAAGGGTTACCAGTGGCTGCCCGTCAACTACAGCTCGGCGCCTTGAGATGAGCGCGGTGCGGCTGGTCAGGCCGGGTGTGGAGCACCTGGCCAGCTACACCGCCGCGCTGCAGCGCGGCTGGTCGGCCGACACCGTCCGGGGCGCTGCAGCGGCACGGGAGGAGCTGGATCGCATCGGCGCCGACCCCGGCGCCTTCCTGGCGATGATGGACGACCCCGACGCGCTCGGGCCCCTGGTGACATTGCCCGACGGCACGCAACGCCCGCGCATCCCCGGCCTGCGGCGCTGGATGTGGGACGGCGAGGGCTTCGCAGGCAGCATCGGCCTGCGCTGGATGAAGGGCGGCTTGCCGTTGCCGCAGCATGTGCTGGGGCACATCGGCTACGCCGTGGTGCCGTGGAAGCAGCGGCGGGGCATCGCCACGAAGGCGCTGGGCGCGATGCTGCAGGTGGCACGCGAACAAGGCCTGCACGAAGTGGAGATCACCACCGACCCCGACAACCTGGCCTCGCAGCGCGTGATCACGGCCAACGGCGGGGTGCTGGTGGGCTCCTTCAACAAGGGTGCGGCCTATGGATACAAGCCGGGCTTGCGGTTCAAGGTCGTGCTGCCGGCCTGACGCTCAGGCAAAACGGCCCTGCAGGAACCAGTTCACCTCACCCGGCGAACGCGGGAGCCGGCCCCGGTAGACCCACACCAGCGAGCCGTCTTCGGCCTGGGCGACGAAGTAGTCGCGCACGGCCGGCGTACCGTCCCACCAGCCGGTCTCGATGCGCTCGGGGCCGCTCACCAGTTGCAGTGGACGGCCTTCCAGCAGCGGCAGCGCATGGCGTTCGGCCAACGGCATGGGCTCGGGCAACAGCCAGGCCGGCCGGTGCAAGGGCAAGGCGGTGTGGGCCACGGACGCATCGCCGGTCCAGGGTGAAGGCGCGGCAGCGGCAACCCCGCCCGCAGAGCCACCGGCCGCACCGCCCTGCCCCGCTGCGCCGGCCTTGCCCTTGCCCAGGCCGTCGCCTTGCGCCGGCACGGGGCGGCTCGCGTGTTCGGGGCGGTGGTCGGCCACGGGCACCAGGCGCAGAACCTGTGCATCGCCCAGCCGGGCTCGCAACCGCTCCAGAAGGCGGGCCAGGCCCTCGGCTTCGCTCGCCCGGGTGGGAAACAGCTCGCCATTGGGTGCGTGGCCTGCCACCACGTCCCGGCAAGACAGGCGCAGCTCCAGCGTGGGGGCAGCCAACACGACGCGGGCCAGGCGCTCGCGCAGCAGCAACTGCAGGTGGCCGGCATCCACGGCGGGCTCGGCCAGCTCGACGTAGAGCTGGGTGGGCGGCACCACCGCCTGGCGATGGCGCTCGTGCAGCATGCACAGGGTGAAGGCCCCCACGCGGGCGTGCTGGGCCTGCGCCCAGGCGACCAGGCGGGCCAGCAGCACGGAGGCGCCATGCAGCACCTGCTCGGCGTTCTCGGCCCTCGCATAGAGCTCCAGCCGGCCGTCGAACACAGAGGGCAAGGCCAGCGAACGGCGCGGGTCGGGCAACCGGCCCAGCGCGCGGTCGAGGTCTTCCAGCAGGCCTTCGCCAAAGCGCCGGGCCAGACCCGAGCGAGGCAGGGACCTCAGGTCGGACAGGGTGGAAAGCCCCATGCCCTGCAGAGCCTCCCAGTGCTCGCGGCCCGGTCCCAGCAGCCAGACCGGAGCGGCGTCGAGCAGGCTTTGCAGCGCATCCAGCCGGGTGGTGTGGGGGCCTTGCAGCAGGTCGTCCGGTGCCGGTGCGCCAGCCCGGGCCTTGCGGTCAGCCGGGTTCCAGCGGGCCAGCAACGCGGCACCCAGGGCCGTGGGTGCCGCGGCCCCTTGCACTCGGTGGCCCAGCGGGCTGATGGCCGCCGACAGTTGCCTGTGCAGCGCGGGCAAGCCGCCGAACAGGCGCAGGCTGGCCTGCACCTCCAGCAGCACGGTCTGGGTGTCTTGCAGGGTGACGGCCGGGGTGTAGGCCAGCGCCGCATGCGCCACGGCCTGGAGCGCCGCGGCATCGCGTGCGGGCTCGCTCTCGGCCACCAGCAGGTCTGCGGCCAGCGCCAGCGCCGTGGCCCGCTTGATGCCTGGGCGGATGCCGCATTCGGCCGCCGTGCGGTTGAGCGTGTGCACCTGGTGCTCGGCCATCAGCACCACCGGGCGTTGCCGCGCCGCTTCAGGCAGGGTGGCGCAGAAGGCCTCCAGCGACAACAACGGCAGGTGCAGGGCAAGCCAGAGCATGGGCCGGGTGTGCGGTGCGGCAAGACACGCGGTGCCAGGGCCGTTCAGGCGGCGCTGCGCGCGCGCAAGGCCGCTTGCAGCGCATCGGCGCCCGGCGCGGCATCGGGCAGCAGGCCTTCGGGCACGCCGCGCCCGGCCATCGCCCGAGCCAGGGCCGTTGCCGACAACACGGGAGCCAGGGTGAGGGTCAGGGCCTGCGCCAGCGGTGGGCCGCGGCGCTTGAGGATGGACACGCGCAACAGATCGGGCCCTGCGCTGCCCAGCAGCAGCCGCAGGGGCGCGGGGCTGGGCCGGGTGCGCACCTGTGCGTCGCGCAGCAGGAAGGCAGGGCCCTCGTGCGCCTGTGCGGCCAGCTGCAGGCGACGCAGGGCATCGGCGGGCAGGCGTGAAGGCAGCCAGGCCAGCACGGCACCGAGGTGGCCGCTCTTCAGGGACTGCTCCAGCGCCCAGAGGATGTCGGCGGCCGGCAGCAGGTCGCGCGCCCGGCCCTTCAGCCCATCGCGGCTTTGCACCACCACCAGCTGGCGCACGTCCAGGCCCAGCGCAGACAGCGCCCAGGCACACGGAGCGGCCGGAGGGTCCAGCCACATCAGGCTGCGCTGGTCGCGCTGCAGGCCCGCCAGCACCGGCGCCAGCAGCCGCAGTTCACCCAGGCCGGCGTGGGGCAGCAGCAGTTCGGTCAGCACGCCGGTGGGCCAGCCGCCGCCCGGTAGCTCGGCATCCAGCAGCGCAAAGCCGCTGGCCAGCGCCGACTTGCCGGCGCGGCCCAGCTGGTGGGCGTGCCACAGGGCAGGGTGCAGCGCGGTGTGGATGACGGGTGGGTGGCTCACCCGAAGACTGTATATTTATCCAGTACCTTGCGCAATCACCGAAACGTCCGGGCTGATCGGGATTCGCCGCCCGGCGTGAAATCCGTCCAGTTCGGCACGCAACCGGTCCAGCTGCGCTGCCCGCCCGTCCCGGTAGAAAATGTTGTAGCTCTCGAAGGGCACCAGCCGCCCGTCGGGCCGCGCCATGTGGATGCAGCTCTTCTTCAGCGCCCGGATGTCCAGCGACAGGGCGTCCATGAACTGCACCACCAGCACGCGAAAGACGTTGCGGTAGCCCATGTCGGCCGGGGCGGCGATCTGCGGCAGGCAGCACATCAGTTCGCTCAGGCAGCCGGCCTGCGTCTGCGGCGAGTGGTTGGTGGCAAAGAGCTTGAAGACCTGCTCCCTGATGCCGGGCTCGCGCTCGAAGACGATGGTGTTCCTGCTGCCCTCCACCAGCGTCTTCGGGTCCAGGTAGCGCGTGAGCGGCTGCAGCCCGTCCGGCGTGCGCAGGGCGTAGGCCATGGCCAGGCTGTCGGGGTTGCAGGGCACGGGCACCACGTCCTCTGGGGTGAAGAGGCCCGTCTGCTCGACGATGCGGCGGCGCACCTCGCTCACCGTCAGGCGGTGCAGGCGGGCGTCGTAGCCGTCCACCCGGCCGGCGTCCTGCACCGGCTGCAGGGTCACGCCGCGAACGCAGGGCTGGGTGGCCGCAAAGCGGATCACGTCGCCGATCTCGTGGTCGTTCACGCCGCGCTTGACCGTCATCACCAGCGTGGTGGAAATGTCCAGCGCATTCAGCCGGGCCAGGGCCTGCTCGCGCACGCGGCGCAGGTCGGCGCCGCGCAGGTCGAGCAGGGCGTCGCGGCCCATCGAATCGAACTGCAGGTACACCTCGAAGCCCTGGCGTGCCGGTCCCACCGAATCGGCCAGGCGCGTGGCGAAGGCCTCGTCCTGGGCGATGCGGATGCCGTTGGTGTTGAGCATCAGGTGCTGGATCGGCCGGGCGCGGGCCTCGGCCAGCACCTCGAAGAACTGGGGGTGCAGCGTGGGCTCGCCGCCCGACAGCTGCACCACGTCGGCCTGCCCTTCGCTGCGGATGACGGCGTCCAGCATGGCGCGCACCTCGTCCAGGCTGCGGTGGGTCAGCCGCTCGGGCCCCGAGGCGGCATAGCAGGTGGGGCAGCGCAGGTTGCAGTGGTCGGTGATCTCGACCACGCTCAGGCAGGCGTGCTGCATGTGGTCGGGGCACAGCCCGCAGTCGTAGGGGCAGCCGTGGCGCATGGTGGTGGCAAAGTGCCCGGGCAGTTCGGGCGCCTTGACGAAGACCTCGCGGCCCAGCCGATAGTAGGCCGCGTCGTCGGCGATCAACACGCGCTCGGTGCCGTGCACGGGGCACCACTTGTCCATGTAGACACGGTCCTCCTTGATCAGGACCTTGGCCTCGACCTGGCGCAGGCAGGTGGTGCACACGCTCTGCGTGGTGTCGTAGAACAGGTAGGGGCGGGTCTTGCGGGTCATCGTTGCCTCCAGGCACGCCAGACGATCGGCGCGTAGGCCAGCAGCGCCAGGGCGCACAGCAGCTGGATGCCGCTCAGCGCGCCGGCGTAGGCATGGGGCGTTGGCTTGATCCCGTCCACACCCAGCCGCCACAGCAGGTAGCCGGCCAGGAAGAACTTGAAGGCCAGCCCCGGCACGCGGGCGAACCGGCCGTGCACGGCCGCGGCCAGCAGGAGCACCACGGCCGCGTCGTAGAACTGCGTGGGGTGGCGGGGCACGCCGTCGCCGAAATCCACGCCCCAGGGCAGGGAAGTGGCGTTGCCGTAGGTGTCGTCGTGCAGGCCGGCGACAAAGCAGCCCAGGCGGCCGATGGCGATGCCCAGGGCAATGGGCCACACCATGGCGTCCCCGGTCGAGCGGGCCTGGTGCGTGAGCCGCTTGGCCACTTCCACCCCCACCAGCCCGCCCAGCAGCCCACCCACGATCGATTGTCCCGGCCATGCCAGCCGGCCCTGCATCCAATCCTGGAGCACCTCGGGCCGCTCGGCCAGGAACGCCAGCTTGTTGCCCAGGGCGGCACCCATCAGCAATCCGACCAGCACGGCGAATCGGCCGTGGTCCGTCAGCCCGCCCTGCTCCGCGGCCTGGCGGCGGTACGTCGCCACGCCGGCCGCGATGCCGGCGTATTCGAAGGCAGCGTGCACGACCGTGGCCAGCGCCGGGTCGCGGATCATCGGCCGCGCGAGCGCCACAACGCCCGCACGGCCAGCCAGAAGCCCCACGCCAGGGCCAGCCCGATCAGGCCGAAGATCAGCGGCAAGGACGCAAGGCCGTGCTCCTCGCCCTTGTCGAAGAACATGCTCACCCCCATCGCGCTGCCCCACAGACCGCACAAGCCGAAGCCGGCCATCAGCACGGCCAGGAAGGCCAGCAGAACACCCCGTGCCATGCGTTCGACATTCACATCAAGCCCCCAGCAGTTGTTGCACGCGGCTGCGCAGCGTGCCCGGGTCGAGCACCTGGGCCGCTGGCAAGGCAGGCCCCGCCACCAGCGACACCGGCGGGAACAAGCCGCGGCGGAAAGGCCGGACCATCGCCGTGCCGCCCTCGATGCGCGAGAAGAACGAACCCCACAGGTTGTGCAGGGCCAGCGGCACCACGGGCACGGGATGGCTCTGCAGGATCTTCATGATGCCGCCCTTGAACTCGCCGAGCTGCCCGTCGCGGGTGATGCCGCCCTCGGGGAAGATGCACAGCAGGTCGCCGTCGTCCAGCACGCGGCCGGCGGCGGCGAAGGCGGCCTCGTAGGCGGCCGGGTCTTCGCGCTGCGGTGCGATGGGAATGGCCTTGCCCAGGCGGAACAGCCAGCCCAGCACCGGCATGGCGAAGATGCGGTGGTCCATGATGAAGCGGATGGGCCGCGGGCTGGCCGCCATCAGCACCACCGCATCGATGTAGCTGACGTGGTTGCACACCAGGATGGCCGCGCCTTCGGTGGGGATGTGCTCGTCGCCCACCACCTTGAATCGGTAGATGCACCGCGTGAGCACGAAGGCCACGAAGCGCAGCAGGTATTCGGGCACGATCAGGAAGATGTAGAACGCCACCACCGCATTGAGCAGGCCCACGGTGAGGAACACCGCCGGGATGCTCAGGCCCGCCCCCAGCAGCGCCCCCACGCCGACCGAGCTGACGATCATGAACAGCGCGTTGAGGATGTTGTTGGCGGCGATGATGCGGGCCCGGTGCGTCGGCTGGCAGCGCATCTGGATGAGTGCGTACATGGGCACGCTGTAGACCCCGGCAAAGAGAGAGAGCAGCCCCAGGTCCAGCATCACGCGCCAATGCGCCGGCTGGCCCAGGAACTGCGACAGGCTCATCACCGAAGCCGCCGGCAGCCCGCGCGACGCGAAATACAGGTCCACTGCGAACACGCTCATGCCGATCGCGCCCAGCGGCACCAGGCCGATCTCGACATGGCGCTTGCTGAGCATCTCGCACAGCAGCGCGCCCGTGCCGATGCCCAGCGAGAACACCACCAGCAGCAGCGAGGCCACCTGCTCGTTGCCATGCAACACGTCGCGCGCAAAGGCCGGGAACATCGACAGGAACACGGCCCCGAAGAACCACATCCAGGAAATGCCCAGCAGCGAGCGTAACACGGTCACGTTGCCATGCGCGAGCAGCAGGTTCCGCCAGGTCTCCGTGAAGGGGTTCCAGTTGATGCGCAGGTGGGGGTCGGTAGAGGGCGACGCGGGAATGGCCTGCGCCGTCAG
>CAIJPE010000398.1 GCA_903822435.1 uncultured beta proteobacterium
ACCCTCTGGCCGCGGCCCAATTGCGCCCACGCCGCCGCCTGCTGTACAGCGACGCGAGAAACGCAGTAACCATCAGGCCACCAGGCGGGCCTGGCTAAGCGTCGCTACCGACCTCGCGCTTGCAGCCGCGTCAGCCGCTAGCCGCTAGCCGGACAAGACCGAACACGATGGAACCCAGCACGGCGACAGAAGGCCACCGTGCACTGTCAGCCCGTGCCGGCGAATCCAGTACACCACCAGCGGGGGCGATCCTGGCCGCAGTCCGGGGCGGTGTGCGTGGGCACGATCCGTTCGATGCCGGCATGCGCAATCAGCCGCGCTGTCGTGCGCCGACATCGACGATTTCAGCCTGCACGCTGCCGTGCGCTGCCCGGCCGACGACCGCCAGGCGCTGGAGCAACTTTCCCGCTACGTCACTAGGCCGGCACTAGCCTACCGCGTGGGGTGTTAGGGCTCGATGACAGGACTGACGTGCCCCGAAGGCGGTGAGGCCGAACGGGCCTCAGCTTGTATAGACAACCCGCTGCCCCATTTGGCTGGCCACCCTGGGCGCCAAGGAGTGTGCCAAGGCTGATCGTGTCCTGCGCATGACATGCGTTCGAGGGCGGCAAGCTGAAGCTCCGTCAGGTTACCAACCCTTCAACCCTTGATCAGCAGGTCATCCAGTGACTTGCCGGCGGCCAGGGCGGCCTTAAACCAATCCGGGCGCTTGCCGATGCCGCTCCAGGTATGGCCCTGCTCGTCCTTGAATTTCGCGGGTCTTGCCGCAGGCTTTGCGCCCGGACCCTTGCGCTTGCTCAACTTCACTGCAATCGGCGCGCCGGTGGCTGATTTCTTGGGTCGCCCCATCGCTTTGACAAACCCCAAATCAACGGCCGTAAGCCCGTAGTGGCGAATCGCCTCTTTAGCCTGCGCAATGACTTGGGCGATCTCCTGCTTGCGCAGTGCCTCAGCCTGGGCCTGGAGTGCCACGATCTGGGCGTTCAGCGCCACGAGTGTTTCAATCTTCTTGGTGGTTGCCATGGGTTAGCTTTCGAGTGACGACCGGACTGTCAATGGACAGGTCCGGGAACTCCTATTGTCCATCATCAAAACGCCGACTTGAAATCGGTCCGACACCCCTGCACGTACAGCAGCAGGGCACGATTGCAGAACCGCCATTAGAGACTTCGGTGCTATCGCTCAGGCGACCAAGGCAGCCTGTCCTGCACCTGTGGCAGCAGCATCCGAATACCCAGGTTGTCCGATGGGCAGATCCAGAGCAGTCGGCCGAAAACCGCCTCTGCCTCTTCATACCGCCCCAAGCGCCACAGGCAAAGGCCCATTCCGCCCAGGCACCGCAAATACGGACGGTTGTTGACCAGCCCCCATGGCAGGACATTCTCGAAAGCTGGGCCCAGCGACAACTGGCCGATGAGTACTCCACGCTCGTAGTGCCAAAGAGCGCTCCGAGCGTCCGGGTCGAACACCAAATTGCCCAGATGGGCGTGAGCATCCAGGCATCGGAGGTCTCGAATCAGCAGCCGCTCCAACAGCTTCTTGGCGCGCGCCTTCTGACCGCGCTCCTTCAGCGCGTTGGCTTGCAGGATCGGATCGCTGTCGAAGTCGTCCGGGTCGAATCCCGGGAGCACCTGCTCCATCTCGAACCGCGGCCGCGGGCCGCGCTTGATGACCGCCAGGGCCCAGGCCTCGACAGGCTCGCCCTCCTCCCCCCAATATTCCTCGTGGGGGTCCCAGTCTCCGGCGGGGCGGAGCTGCAGCGGTGTCAAGTCCTTGAGCCACGCGTTGGGGTCGTACGGCGTCGGCCGCTCGACCGGCTCTTTGCCGAACCGCAGCAAAATGGGCGTGCCGAACTCGTGGTCCGGCAGGCCACGCATCCAGTGCAGGAAGTGCTCGCCGAGTGCGCGACCGGCCACGGAGAGCTCCACTGGCCGCTCCGGGTCCGCACTCAGCGTGCCGTCGTGATACAGCTGCAAGGCGGTCAGAGCAGGCAGCTTGACGGTCACTCCGTGCTCGTCCTCGATCAGGGTGTGACGCTCCACCGGTGCGGACTGATAGCTCACCCATTCGCTGGCCTGGGTAGCTCCGACACGCGTCCTCACC
>CAIJPE010000399.1 GCA_903822435.1 uncultured beta proteobacterium
CATCACCGCCTGCGAGACCGACCGCAGGTTGCCCATGCCGTAGTCGACGACCGCCACGGTGCTCATGGCCGTTGGCTCACAGGCTGCCCTTGGTGGACGGGATGACGCCGGCGGACCGCGGGTCGGGTGTCAGCGCCGCCCGTATGGCGCGCGCGAAAGCCTTGAAGACGGTCTCGCACTGGTGATGGGCGTTCTCGCCCTTCAGGTTGTCGATGTGCACGGTGACCAGCGCGTGGTTGGCAAAGCACTGGAAGAACTCGAAGGCCAGCTGGGTGTCGAAGCCGCCGATCATCCCGGCCTTGAAGGGGACGTGCATGTGCAGGCCTGGGCGGCCGGAAAAATCGACCACCACGCGCGACAGGGCCTCGTCCAGCGGCACGTAGGCGTGGCCATAGCGGTGGATGCCCTTCTTGTCGCCTACCGCCTGGGCCACGGCCATCCCCAGCGTGATTCCCACGTCTTCCACGGTGTGGTGGCCGTCGATGTGCAGGTCGCCCTGGGCCTGGATGTCCAGGTCGATCAGGCCGTGGCGGGCGATCTGGTCGAGCATGTGGTCGAAGAACCCGATGCCCGTGGCCAGGTTGGCCGCTCCGGTGCCGTCCAGGTTCAGGCGCACGTGGATCTGCGTTTCCTTGGTGTCGCGGCGGACGTCGGCGGTGCGGTTCACAGGCAGTCTTTCAGGGCATCGATCAGTGCGGAGGTCTCGTCCGCGGTGCCCACCGTCAGGCGCAGGCAGTTCGCCAGCAGGGGGTGCAGGCCCGAGACATTCTTGACGAGGATGCCACGGGACTTGAGCGCCGCAAAGCTGCGCGCGGCGTCGGGCACCCGGGAAAGCACCATGTTGGCCTGGCTGGGGTAGGGGTGCACGCCCGCAAGGGCCTGCAGGGCCTCGTACAGACGCTGGCGCTGGGCGACGATGTCGCACGCCTGGCGGGCGTATTCATCGGCATGCTCCAACGCGAAGAGCGCGGCCTCTGCATTCAGCACGCTCACGTTGAACGGCGGACGCAGCTTGTCGACCTCGGCCACCACCTCGGTGCGGCCCATCAGGTAGCCGATGCGCACGCCGGCCAGGCCGAACTTGCTCATCGTGCGCATCACCAGCACGTGCGGGTAGCGCGCCAGCCAGCCCATCGAGTCGCGCCCTGCGAAGGGCTGGTAGGCCTCGTCCATCACCACCAGGCCGGGCGCGGCCTCGATCACCTGCTCGACGGCCGCCGCATCCCACAGGTTCGCGGTCGGGTTGTTGGGGTAGGCCAGGTAGATCAGCGCCGGGCGGTGCTCGGCGATGGCGGCGAGCATCGCCGGTGTGTCGAGCTCGAAGTCGGCGTACAGCGACACGCCCACGAAGCGGATGCCTTGCAGGCGGGCCGACATCTCATACATGACGAAGCCGGGCACCGGCGCCATGAACACCGCGCCCGGCACGTCGCAAGCCAGGCTGAGCAGGCTGATGATCTCGTCCGAGCCATTGCCCAGGGTCAGCGCGCAGCCCTCGGGCATGCCCGCATGGGCAGCCAGCGCGCGTTGCAGGTCCGTGGTGCGCTCGGCCGGGTAGCGGTTGAGGGCCACCTGGGCCAGCCGCTCGCCCAGTGCCTGGCGCAGGGCCTGCGGCAGGCGGTGCGGGTTCTCCATCGTGTCGAGCTTGATCAGGCCGGCGCTGGGCTGCACGGCGTAGGCGTGCATGGACTGCACGTCCTGACGCAGGACGCGGCCCAGGCGGCTGGCCAGCGGGGTCTCGAGCTTCGTCGGCATGTTCATTCGGCGTCCAGCGTCCACACCATCTTGCGCTCCACCCCATCGACTTCGCCGGTGTACGCGAAGCCCAGGCGCTCATAGAAGGGTCCGGCGTGGCCGTCCCAAGGCGTGTGCGACAGCCCCACGCTGCCCACGCCCATCCGACGCGCCTCGGCCAGTACCCAGGCCAGGGCCAGCCGGCCGTAGCCGCGGCGCTGGTGGGCGGCGTCGATCATCAGGCGCCACACGTAGAGCTGGTCGGCGGGGCGCTCCTTGTCCTGGCGGGCGTCGTACAGCAGCAGGAAGCCCACGGGGGTGTCGCCGTCGTACAGGCCCAGCGGGCGCCCGGCGGGGTTGTAGGCCGCCTGCGCCAGCGACTGCGCCACCGGTGCCACCAGCCGCCGCTGGCCGGGCGCCACATCGAGCTTGAGCAAGGCGTCCAGGTTGTCGGCGTCCACGGCACGCACGTGCAGGCTCGGCGCGGCCGGTTGCGGCGCCGGGCGCCCGTCCAGGCGCATCTCGGCGGCCCGGGCGTGGGCCTGGAGACCTTCGCCGTAGGCCAGCTCGGCCGCGATCGGGCCGAGCACCTGCGCGCCGGCTTCGCTCACCTCGATCAGGCTGCTGCGCTTGACGAAGTCGTACACCCCCAGAGGCGACGAGAAACGCGCCGTGCCCGAGGTGGGCAGCACGTGGTTGGGGCCGGCGCAGTAGTCGCCCAGGCTCTCGCTGGTGAATGCCCCCAGGAAGATCGCGCCGGCGTGGCGCAGCAGCGGTTCCCAGCGCTGCGGCTCGCGCGAGCTGATCTCCAGGTGCTCCGGCGCGATGCGGTTGCTGATCTCGCAGGCTTCTTCCATCGAGCGCGTGAGGATCAGCGCACCGCGGCCTTCCAGGCTGGCGCGGATGACGTCGCGGCGCGGCATGGACGGCAGCAGCCGCTCGATGGCCACGCGCACGGCCTCGATGTAGGCGGCGTCCGGACACAGCAGGATGCTCTGTGCCAGCTCGTCGTGCTCGGCCTGGCTGAAGAGGTCCATGGCCACCCAGTCGGCTGGCGTGGTGCCATCGGCCAGCACCAGGATCTCGCTGGGGCCCGCGATCATGTCGATGCCCACCTGCCCGAAGACGCGGCGCTTGGCGCTGGCCACGTACGCGTTGCCGGGGCCGGTGATCTTGTCCACCCGCGGCACGGTGGCCGTGCCGTAGGCCAGCGCGGCCACGGCCTGCGCGCCGCCCAGCGTGAAGATGCGGTGCACCCCGGCCACGTGGGCGGCAGCCAACACCAGCCCGTTGCGCTCGCCCTGGGCCTGGCCCGGCGGCGCGTCGCGCCGCACGGGGGTGGGCACCACCATGATGATGTCGGTCACGCCGGCCAAGTGGGCCGGGATGGCATTCATCAGCACGCTGCTGGGGTAGGCGGCCTTGCCGCCCGGCACGTAGATACCCACGCGATCCAGCGGCGTGACCTTCTGCCCGAGCAGGCTGCCATTGGCGTCGCGGTAGCTCCAGCTGCGGGAGCTGGCTTCCAGCTGCCGCTGGTGGTAGGACCGTACGCGGTCGGCGGCCGCCAGCAGGGCGCTGCGTTGGGTGGGCGTGATGGCGTCGAAGGCGGCCCGCCGCTCGTCGGCCGAGATCTCCAGCTGGGCCATGGACGTGGCGTGCACGCCGTCGAAGCGCGCCGTGAGCTCCAGCAGCGCCGCATCCCCGCGCTCGCGCACGTCGCCGATGATCTGGGCCACTCGCGTCTCGATGTCTGCGTCCGTCTCGGCCGACCAATGCTGCAGGCGGGCGAAAGCCGGCTCGAAATCGGGGGCGGCGGTGCTCAGCAGGCGCAGGTCGAGGCTCATGGTTCGGACTTCGGGGACGGGTTGGTCGGGCAGATCTCAGGCCTGGGCCTGGGCCTGGGCCTGGACGGCGGCCTCGAAAGCGTCGATCAAGCCGCGCAGTTCCTCGCGCTTGAGCTTGAGTGCGGCAGGGTTGACCACCAGCCGGGACGAGATGTCCATGATCCTCTCGACCTCCACCAGATGGTTGGCCTTCAGCGTGCTGCCGGTGGAGACCAGGTCGACGATGGCATCGGCCAGGCCCGTGAGCGGGGCCAGTTCCATCGACCCGTACAGCTTGATCAGGTCCACGTGCACGCCCTTGGCGGCGAAGTGCTGGCGGGCGGTCTGCGTGTACTTGGTGGCCACGCGGATGCGCGAGCCCTGGCGGATGGCCGCGGCGTAGTCGAAGTCTTCGCGCACGGCAACGCTCATGCGGCAGCGGGCGATGCGCAGGTCCAGCGGCCGGTACAGTGCCGTGGCGCCGCCGGCCGCGCCCTCGGCACTGTGCTCCAGCAGCACGTCCAGCCCGGCCACGCCCAGGTCGGCGCCGCCGTGTTCGACGTAGGTGGGCACGTCGGTGGCGCGCACCAGCACCACGCGAAGCCCCTGGCGGGACGTGCCGATGATGAGCTTGCGGCTCTTTTCGGGGTCTTCCAGCACTTCGATGCCGGCCGCATGCAACAGCGGCAGCGAGTCATCGAAGATGCGTCCCTTGGACAGTGCGAGCGTGATCATGGGGTGGCGGCCGGTGCCTGCCGCGAGAGCCCTTCACGCCACACGGGTGGCGCGCAGCGGCCCCCCGCGGCGCACCGCTGGGGGTTCTTCAGGGATGGTGGCGTGCCGAAGACGCGTCGGCGGCGTGCTCGACGGCGTATTCGGCGGGGGTGAGCGTCTTCATCGACAGGGCGTGAATTTGCTCGCGCATTCTATCGCCCAGTGCCACGTAGACGCGCTGGTGCCGGCGCACACGGGCCAAGCCTTCGAATTCGGGCGAGACGATGGTGGCGAAGAAGTGCTGCCCGTCGCCTTCGACGTCCAGGTGGTCACAGCGCAGGCCGGCGGCGATGAAGCTGCGGACCTCGTCGGGGGTGGGGTTGGCCATGGTGCGGTGATTGTGGCAGGTCGCGCCTTCGGTTGCCCGTCAGGACCGCAGCTTGTACCCGCTGGCCAGCAGCCGCAGTGCCAGCGAAGCCACCGCCACGAAGGCCACGCCCACCACGCCCAGGCTCAGCCACGGCGACACGTCGCTGACCCCGAAAAAGCCGCGCCGGAAGCCGTCGATCATGTAGAAGAACGGGTTCAGGTGGCTCACGGCCTGCCAGACCGGGGGCAGCGAATGCACCGAGTAGAAGACGCCCGACAGGAACGTCATGGGCACGATGATGAAGTTCTGGAAGGCCGCCATCTGGTCGAACTTCTCGGCCCACAAGCCGGCCAGCAGACCCAGGCTGCCCAGCATCCCCGCACCGAGCGCCGCGAAGACGATGATCCACGGCGGTTCGGCCAGTTGCAGCGGCGCGAACCAGATCGTCACCAGCATCACCCCCAGGCCCACCACCAGCCCGCGCACCATCGAGGCGCCCACGTAGGCCACAAACCAGGCCCAGTGCGTCAGCGGCGTGACCAGCAGGAACACCAGGTTGCCGGTGATCTTGCTCTGCACCAGGCTGCTGCTGCTGTTGGCGAAGGCGTTCTGCAGCACGCTCATCATCACCAGCCCCGGCACCAGGAAGCTGGTGTAGCCCACGCCCGGCAGCGCCTCGACGCGGTTGGACAGCACGTGCCCGAAGATCAGGAGGTACAGCACCGCCGTGAGCACGGGTGCGGCGACGGTCTGGAACGAGACCTTCCAGAAGCGCAGGATTTCCTTGCGGAACAGCGTGCCGGCACCCTCGAAATTCATGCTGCCACCCCGTTCATGATCTCCAGGAAGACGTCTTCCAGGTCGGCGCGGCCGATCTCCAGGTCTTCCACCTTCACACCGCTGGTGCGCAGCAGGGACAGCATGGTCTCGACCTCGGCAGCATCGTGGGCCTTGGCCTGCACGACGCGCCCGGTCACGCGGGCGGCCGCCGCGATGGCCGGCGGCAGCGGGCTGTCGGTCTTGAAGCGCAGCATGGTGCTGGCGCGGCCGGCCAGCAGCGCCGAGGTGCGGTCCAGCGCCACCACCTGCCCCTGCTTGAGCATGGCGATGCGGCCGCACAGGGCTTCGGCTTCTTCCAGGTAGTGCGTGGTCAGCAGCACGGTGTGGCCCTCGCGGTTCAGGCGCGAGATGAACTGCCACAGTGTCTGGCGCAACTCCACGTCCACGCCCGCGGTGGGCTCGTCCAGCACGATCACGGGCGGCCGGTGCACCAGGGCCTGCGCCACCAGCACGCGGCGCTTCATGCCGCCGCTGAGCTGCCGCATGTTGGCGCCGGCCTTGTCGGCCAGGCCCAGGGCCGCCAGCAATTCGTCGATCCAGGCGTCGTTGTGTTTCACCCCGAAGTAGCCGCTCTGGATGCGAAGCGTTTCGCGCACGCTGAAGAACGGGTCGAACACCAGCTCCTGCGGCACGATGCCCAGCGACTTGCGCGCCGCGGCGTACTCGGTGGTGACGTCGTGGCCCATCACCTTCACGGTGCCGCTGCTGGCGCGCGCCAGGCCGGCCAGCACCGAGATGAGGGTGGTCTTGCCCGCCCCGTTGGGGCCGAGCAAGCCGAAGAATTCGCCCGGCTCGATGTCGAAGCTCACGCTCTTGAGCGCTTGCAGCGGCCCCCGCGCACTGGCGTAGATCTTGGAAACCTGGTCGAAGCGAACGGCGGGAGTGGAAGGCATGCAGCCAGGGATTGTAGGCAGGCTGCCGCGGCCCGCCGGGTGCCAGAATGGGCCGATATGGTTCCGCCCAAGAAGCCCCGTCGCACGGCCGAGCGCATCCTGGAGGTCACGCTGGCGCTGTTCAACCGTTTCGGCGAGCCCAACGTCAGCACGACGCTGATCTCGGCCGAGTTGGGCATCAGCCCGGGCAATCTCTACTACCACTACCCGGCCAAGGACGAGCTGATCAACACGCTCTTCGGCCGCTATGAGGCCGCGTTGGCACCCATCCTGCGTGCCGCCGACGAGGTCGAAAACGTCGAGGACGCCTGGCTGTTCATCCACATGCTGTTCGAGCTGGTGTGGGACTACCGCTTCCTGTACCGCGACCTGAACGACCTGCTCAGCAAGAATCGCCGCCTGGAAACGCACTTCCAGGCGGTGCTGACGAACAAGGGCCGTGCCATGCACGCCATGCTGGGCGGCCTGGCCCGGCACGGGGCGCTGCGGCTGAGCGTGGAGGAGGCGGCGCCTGTGGCCACCTCCATGGTGGTGGTGGTGAGCTACTGGCTGAGCTTCGAGTACGTGCGAGATCCGCGCCACGCCCTGGAAACCCAGAACGCGGCCCGCGCGATGGGCCGCGGTGCGTTCCATGCGCTGGCCCTCCTGCAGTCGCACCTGGACGATGCGTCGCGGGCCCACCTGCGCCAGCTGTCGGCGGCTTATCTGGCCGACTGACGGGCCCGCCTGCCGGTGATCGAGCCGTGGGGAGAGTGTTTGCCCTGAGGGTGGGCAGGCGTTTTCGCTCTGCACAATGGGCGGGCATGCAGGCAGGCACAGGAACTGCATCGCACACCCCTCCAACGCAGGATCCCCGAGAAGGACGCCCATGACCCCGTTCAAGAATGCCCTGGCCGGCCTGGCCTTCGCTGCCAGCGCCTTGCTGACCCCTGCCGTGCCCGCGTGGGCCCAAGGCACCGTGCTGCGCGTGGTGCCGCACTCCAACCTGGCCATCCTGGACCCGATCTGGACCACGGCCTACATGAGCCGCAACCACGGCTACATGATCTACGACACCCTCTTCGGCACCGATGAGAACGCCAAGATCAAGCCGCAGATGGTCGAGAGCTGGAGCGAAAGCGCCGATCACCGCCTGTGGACCTTCAAGCTGCGCAAGGGCCTGGAGTTCCACGACGGCAAGCCCGTCACCGGTGAAGACGTGATCGCCTCGCTGCAACGCTGGGGCAAGCGCGACGCCATGGGCCAGGCGCTCTTCACGTTCGTGCAGCGGCTGGATTCCCCCACGCCCGACACCTTCCGCATCTTCCTGGGCGAGGCCTGCGGCTTCGTGCTCGAGGCGCTGGGCAAGCCCTCGTCCAGCGTGCCCTTCATCATGCCCAAGCGCGTGGCCGACACCGACGCCTTCAAGCAGATCGAAGACGCCACCGGCTCGGGCCCCTACATCTTCAAGAAGGACGAGTTCAAGCCCGGCGACAAGGCCGTCTACGTCAAGAACACCAAGTACGTGCCGCGCAGCGAGCCCCCTTCCGGCACGGCCGGCGGCAAGCATGTGTACGTAGACCGCGTGGAGTGGAACCTGGCGCTGCGTGACCCGCAGGCACAGCTCAATGCGCTGCAGAAGGGCGAGGTCGACATCGTCGAGGCCCTGGGCTTCGACTTCTACGAAGCCGCGAAGGCCGACCCCAACCTCCAGCTGCCCAAGTACGCGAACCTGGGCAACCAGTACATGCTTCGCTTCAACCACCTGCACAAGCCCTTCGACAACCCGAAGGTGCGGCAGGCGGCCATCGCGGCGCTGTCGGAAGAGCCCTTCCTGCGTGCCCAGGTGGGCGTGAAGAGCCTGTACCGCACCTGCTATTCGATGTTCATCTGCAACACGCCCTACGGCAGCACCGCCGGCAGCGACATCCAGGGCAAGAGCAGCATGAAGAAGGCGCAGGAGCTGCTCAAGGAATCCGGCTACGACGGCACGCCCATCGTCATCATGAAGCCCACCGACCTGGCGGCCATCCAGAAGCTGCCCGACGTGGCCGCCCAGTTGCTCAAGCAGGCCGGCTTCAAGGTCGACCTGCAGGCCATGGACTGGCAGACCCTGGTGGGCCGGCGCGCCAAGAAGGATGCACCGGACAAGGGCGGATGGAACATCTTCATGACCTCCTGGGGCGCCTTCGACGTCTGGAGCCCGATCGCCAACCCCACCATGGATACACGCGGCGAGAAGTCGACGTGGTTCGGCTGGGCCAGCGATGAGAAGCTGGCCGACCTGCGCTTCCAGTTCATGCGCGCCACCGACGAAGGCGCGAAGAAGAAGCTGGCCGAACAGATGCACATCCGCGCCTATGAGATCGGCACCCACGCGCCGCTGGGCGAATACGACCAACCGATGGCGGCACGCAAGAACATCAGTGGCTTCTTCGTCACCAACGGCAACATCTACTGGAACCTGAAGAAGAACTAGGCCCGACCCATGTTCTCGTTCCTGGCCCGCCGGCTGCTATCCACCCTGCCGGTGCTGCTCATCGTCTCGGTGCTCGTCTTCCTGATGCTGCGCCTGACGCCGGGCGATCCGGCAGCCGTGCTGGCGGGTGATGCCGCCACCACCGAGCAGATCGCGCAGATCCGTACCGGGCTGGGCTTGGACCGCTCCATCCCGGAGCAGTTCGCCATCTGGTTCGGCCACGTCCTCACGGGCGACCTGGGCCAGAGCTTCTATTACAAGACCCAGGTCACCACGCTGATCGGACAGCGGCTGGAACCCACGGTGTCACTGGCCCTGGTCACCATCACCCTGGCGGTGCTGGTGGCCGTGCCGCTGGGCGTGCTGGCAGCCTGGCGCTCCGGCAGCAGCCTCGACCGCACGCTGATGGCCTTCTCCGTCCTGGGCTTCTCGGTGCCCGTGTTCGTGCTGGCCTACGGGCTGATCTGGCTGGTCTCGCTCAAGCTGGGCTGGCTGCCGGTGCAGGGCTACAGCCGCATCGCCGACGGCGTGGGGATGTGGCTGTACCACCTCGCGCTGCCGGCCGTCACGCTGTCGGTCATCTACGTCGCGCTCATCGCCCGCGTCACCCGCGCCGCCGTGCTCGAGACCCTGGGCGAGGACTACATCCGCACCGCCCGCGCCAAGGGTCTGCCGGAGATCGCCGTGCTCACCCGCCATGCCCTGGCCAACGCGGCCGTGCCCATCGTCACCGTCATCGGCATCGGCATCGCCTTGCTCATCGGCGGCGTGGTGGTCACGGAATCGGTCTACGCCATACCAGGCCTGGGCCGGTTGACGGTGGACGCCGTGCTGGCTCGCGATTTCCCCACCATCCAGGGCGTGATCCTGCTGTTTTCCTTCGTCTACGTCGGCATCAACCTGCTGGTCGATCTGTCCTATGTCTTCTTCGACCCCCGCATCCGCCTCTGAAGCCGTGCTCGGCACGGCGGCGGCGCCCGATTTCGAGGCCCTCTCGGTCGAATCCGCCACCGTGGTGGTGCAGCCCAGCGCCTGGACCCGCGTGGCGCGCAACACGTCCGTGCGCATCGGCGGGCTGGTCATCGCGCTGCTGGTGCTGGTGGCGCTGCTGGCGCCGTGGCTGGGCACGGTCGACCCCTCGCTCTTCGACCCCGGCAGCCGCGACCTGCTGCCCGGCAAGACCGGCGAGATCACCGATCTGGACGGCCAGACCCTTCAGCACCGCTTCCTCATGGGCTCCGACAGCTTCGGCCGCGACATCTACAGCCGCGTGATCTACGGCACCCAGGTCTCGCTGGCCGTGGGCGTGTGCACCGCGCTGGTCGCCATGGCGTTCGGCATCGGCCTGGGCCTGGTGGCCGGCTTCCTGCGCTGGCTGGATGGCCCTCTGATGCGGGTGATGGACGGCCTCATGGCCATCCCTGCCATCCTCATCGCCATCGCCCTGGTGGCCATGTGGAAGGGCAGCCTGCTCACGGTGGTGGTAGCCATCGCCATCCCCGAGATCCCGCGGGTGACGCGTCTCGTGCGCTCGCTGGTGCTGAGCATCCGCGAAGAACCCTATGTCGAAGCCGCCATCTCGCTGGGCACGCCCACGGGCTGGATCATGTTGCGCCACGTGCTGCCCAATTGCGTGGCCCCGCTGGTGGTGCAGGGCACGTTCATCTGCGCCTCGGGCATCCTCACCGAAGCCATCCTGTCGTTCCTGGGCGTGGGCCTGCCGCCCGACATCCCCACCTGGGGCAACGTGATGGCCGAGGGCCGGGCGCAGTTCAACGCCTATCCGCACAACATCTTCTTCCCCGGCATCTTCCTGGCCGTGACGGTGCTGGCGGTCAACATCCTGGGCGACGGGCTGCGCGACACGCTCGACCCCAAGATGGCCAAGCGGGTGTGAGCATGAGCAGCCCGACGGCCGATGGCCCCATCCTCGAAGTACACGACCTCAGCATCGCGCTGCCCTCCGGCGGCGACCGCAAGACGGCCGTGCGCAACGTGTCGTTCACCGTGGGCCGCGGCGAGATCCTGTGCCTGGTGGGCGAGTCCGGCTCGGGCAAGTCGGTGATTGCGCAGTCGGTGATGGGCCTGCTGCCCAAGTCGCTGCCTGTCACGGCCGGGCGCATCCTGCTGCAGGGTGAGGACATCACCCACGCCCCGCTGGCCCGGCTGCGCGAACTGCGCGCCACGCGCATGTCGATGATCTTCCAGGAGCCGATGACGGCGCTCAACCCGGTGATGACCTGCGGCCAGCAGATCGACGAGGTGCTGCGCGAACACACGAAGCTGAGCCCTTCCGAGCGCCGCGCCAAGGTGCTGGGCATCCTGGCCGAGGTGCTGCTGCCGGACCCTGAGCGGATGATGGCGAGCTTCCCGCACCAGCTCAGCGGCGGGCAGCGGCAGCGCATCATGATCGCCATGGCGCTGGTGCTCGACCCGGTGCTGCTGATCGCCGATGAGCCCACCACGGCGCTGGACGTCACCACCCAGGCCCAGATCCTCAAGCTGGTGCTGGACCTGCAGGCGCGCCACGGCGCGGGCGTGCTCTTCATCACCCACGACTTTGGCGTGGTGGCCGAGGTGGCGCACCGCGTGGCCGTGCTCCGCCTGGGCGACCTCGTCGAGATCGGCCCCAAGCAGGCCGTGCTGCAGCACCCCTCGCACAATTACACGCGCATGCTGATGAGCGCCGTGCCCACGCTGCACCTGAAGGCCCGCGCGCTCGACCCGGCCGCGCCGCTGGTGCTGCGCGTGAAGGGCCTGGACAAGACCTACGACGACCGCAGCTGGTTCGGCCAGCGACGCCACGTGCACGCCGCACAGGACGTCGACCTGGAGATCCGCCGCGGCCAGACGCTGGGCATCGTGGGCGAGTCCGGCTCGGGCAAGAGCACGGTGGCGCGCTGCATCGTGCGTCTGGTCGACCCGAGCGGTGGCCGGGTGATGCTGGGGTCCGGGGAGGGCGTCGACATTGCCATGATGGGCGCCGCGCAGTTGCGGCCGCTGCGCAAGCGTGTGCAGATCGTGTTCCAGGATCCCTACCGCTCGCTCAATCCGCGGCGCACGGTGGCGCAGGCCCTCATCGAAGGCCCCGTCAACTACGGCCTGGGCACGGCCGAGGCCATGCAGCGCGCCCGCGCCCTGCTGGCTCTGGTCCGCATGGACCCCTCGGCCATGGACCGCTATCCGCACCAGTTCTCGGGCGGGCAGCGGCAGCGCATCTGCATCGCCCGCGCCCTGATGATGGAGCCCGAACTGCTGGTGGCCGACGAAGCCGTGTCGGCGCTGGATGTCTCGGTGCAGGCGCAGGTGCTGCAGCTCTTCGAAGAGATCCGCGGCCGCCTGAACCTGGCCATGCTGTTCATCACCCACGACCTGCGCGTGGCCTCGCAGGTGTGCGACCACCTGGCCGTGATGTCCAAGGGCAAGGTGGTGGAGTACGGCCCGGCGCACGAGGTCTTCGGCGCCCCCCAGCACGCTTACACGCGCTCGCTGTTCGCGGCCGCACCCGGGCGGGGCTACGCCTTCGGCGTGGGCGAGGTGCCAGCGGCGGCCTGAGCCTTCGACCCGCGCGCTTCGAGCTGCGCCCGCACCGTGTCGGCTGCCCGACGGATGGCGACCGCGTCGTTCACCAGCACCGACAGCCGCCGCAGGAGCCAGGGCAAGATGTCGACCTCCGGCGCCTGCAGAGGCAACTGGCTGAGATCCTCGGGGTCGGCCACGGGCCCGGGCGGCGGGCTTCGCGCGCCCGGCTGCAAGCTGGCCGACAGCGACTCCAGTGCCGTGCTCAAGGCCTGCAGGGCGGTGTCGCCCATCGCGGCCTGGCCACTGCGAGACAGGGTCATGCGCACCAGCGACAGGTGCGCCATCAGCCGCTGCCCGTGGTCCAGCAGCAGGGCCACCTCGGCCGCCGGCACCCGCACGGCGCGGGGCTCGGCGCTGCTGCGCTGCAGGGCGGCGCCCAGCATGGCCAGGGCGTCGTAGGCCTGGCGTCTTGCCAGGCGTTGGGCGACGGGGTCCTCGCCGTCGTGGCGCAGGGCGTGGCCGGCATAGGCCGCCAGCGTGCGCTCCACCGCGGCCACGGTGCCCGGCAGCAGCCGGCGTTCCCAGGCCGGCAACACGAAGCTGAAGGCCCAGGCCAGCGCCGCCCCGAGCAGGGTGTCGGCCACGCGTTCGGAGACTGCAAAGCCGCCGGCCGGGCTGACGGTGTGGGCCTGCAGCAGTGCCATCACCGTGGCGGCCAGCGCGGTCAGCCAGTACCGGTTGAGCACGGAAGCGTGGGCCGTGCCCACGGCCAGCAGGAACACCGCCGGCAGCAGCGGCGCAGCCCGAGTGCCCGACAGCACCACCACCGTGCCGCACCCCAGCAGCGTGCCCAGCACGCGGGCATTGCGGCGCGACAGGGTCTGTTCGAGGTTGCCGCGCAGCACCACGGCCACGCTCAGCACCAGCCAGTGCGGGTGCGAGGCCCAGGGCAACACCAGGGCCAGCGCATAGGCTGCCACCAGCGCCAGCGCGAACCGCAGGGCGTGCCGCAGCACGGGCGAGGCCAGGGTCAACTGTGCCGCCACGGACTGCCAGGGCCAGCCTTCGGGGCCCACGAAGGGCAGTAGCTGCGCGGCATCCAGCGGCGCGGCTTCCCCCTCGCCGGCCATCAGGTGCCGGATCCGCGTGAGCTGGGTGGCCATCTCGCGCAGTCGCGCCTGCAGCACCGGCACCAGCCGCGCGCGCCGGTCGCCATCGGGTAGCCGGATCATCCCCAGGTGGCGGGCCAGGTCGGGCGGCTCGGCCATGGCGCCTGGGCCCGTGGCACCCGTGCGGCGCTGGCGGGCTGCGGCCTGCAGCCCTTGCGCGATGTCGCTCAGCGCATCGGCCACGGCGTGCAGCAGCGTGCGGCCCAGCTCATCGCCGCCCACACGGTCGAGATCCAGCCGGCTGGCCAGCAGCACGTCCCGCAGGTCGATCAGCCGCAAGAGCACGGCGGGGTCCCCGCGGCCGGTGCTGGCGTGCAGGTCGGCAAAGACCAGGTCGCGCGCCGATTGCAGGCGTTCGGCCAGGGAGGCTTCGCCCTGCACCCAGGCCTGCATGGTTGCCATGCCCTGGCCATCGCCGCCGGTGGCGCGCAGCAGGTCGGCCCGGGCGCGCAGCAACCCTGCCGCCGCGTCCAGTGCCTGTCCCATCCCCAGGGCCCGATACCGGCCTTGCAGCAGGCGCGCGGCAGCCATCGCCCAGCCCACGTACGCCACGCCACCCAGGGCGCTCCACGCCGCGACCTGCAGCCCCAAGCGCCAGGCCGCTTCGGGCGGTGCCGGCACGGCCAGCGCGAACACCAGGGCCAGCACCGGCGCGAACGACACGGCCCCGGCGCGTGGCCCCCAACTCAGCGTCATCATCGCCGTGCCGCCGATCAGCCCGATGCCGATCCCCAGCGCCACAGGGTCGGCACGGAGGAAGGCCACGGCCAGCACCGCCAGCGTGCTCAGCGCGGCGGCGGCCGCCACCCGGTAGCCGGTGCGCCAGGCCAGGTTGGGCGTGTCGGCCAGGCTCGTGCACACCGCGCCGCTGAGGACCAGTTGCGCCGGATGTGCGCCGAACAGGCCTGCCGCCAGCAACTGGATGCAGCCGATGCCCAGGGCCACGGCCAGGCCGTTGATCACGTTGGCCGGGAGGTCTTTGGGGTGCACCATGACCCGAAGCATCGCAGACTGCGGCCACCCCCATTCTGCGGCGTGCGCACCGCAGGGGCCCACGCGGCGGCAGGCTCAGGTCAGCAGCTTGTGCAGCGCCCGGGGCAGCGCCTGCAGGCCTTCCACTCGGGGGGCGGCGCGGCTGCCGAAGATGCGCCGCGCGGCGCCCTCCGGGTCGGCCGACAGCGTCAGGCAGGCCATGCGCACCCCGGCGCGGCGCCCTTCCTGCACGGCATGCCGCGCGTCCTCGACGCCGTAGCGCGGGTCGTGCACGTCGATGTCGTGCGGCTGGCCGTCCGACAGCAGCCAGACCCAGCGATGGCCGGGCCGCCCACCCAGCCGCGCCGTGGCATGGCGCAGGACCGCGCCCAGCCGGGTCGAGCCACCGCTGCGCAGGGCCTTCAGCCGCTGTGCCAGCAGCGTGCCATCGGGTGCGTCCAGGCCCTGCAGCGTCTGCACCCGGACATGGTGCCGCCCGTGCGAACTGAAGGCCACCACGGCGCAGGCCAGGCCCAGGCCGCGCAGCGCTTCGGCGGTTGCCCGTGCAGCGGCCGATGCCACTTCCAGCACGCTGGGGCCCCCCGGCTGCAGGGGTTGCGCCGTGGAAGCCGAGCGGTCCACCAGCAGCAGCACCGCCCCCCGGGGCTTGCGGCGCGAGGCCACGCGGTACACGCGGCCATCGCCCTGACGCCCCGCGCGGTGGGCCAGTTGCCATTGCACCAGGGCGTCGAGGTCGTGCTCCACCCCCTGCAGCGCGCGGCTGGGAGTCGGCTGCAGGGCGCTGCGCAGAGCGCGGCGCAGCGTGCGCGTCAGGCCTGCCGCCGGATCTTCCGCAGGCCCCCCGTCTTCGGCATCAACTGGCACGGGCTTCGTTTCGGGGCTTCCGGTCTCGGTCACCGTGCACCAGTCCTGGCGCAGCCGCTGGATCAGTCGGTCCCACTCCGGGTGCCGTGTGCTGGGGCCGGTGGCCGGCGGCTCCGCGGCGGCACCCTCGGCATCGGGCGGCGGGCTGGCCTCCGCCCCATCGGCGTGCTGGGGCGGGGCCTGGACGGGCGCCAGGTTGTCCGCTGCCCACATCCAGCGGTGATCGTCGCGATAGGCCGGCAAGGGGCGGTACAGCTTGGCGTTGAAGCCCAGCCGCATCTGCCCGATGTCGTGCCCCAGGCGCAGGGCCGCGGTGCGCAGTTCGGCGGGCGTGCGCAAGGCCAGCAGGTCCTGCGCCGGGTCCAGGTAGCACAGGGCGCGGCCCTTGCTCACCCAGGCGTGCGGGTCTTCGTAGGCGGGGTCGGCCAGGGCGCGGGCCAGACGCCGCATCAGGCTCTCGAAGTCGGTGCCGTCGTGGGGCGTGGCCAGGTGCAGCGGCCGCCACAAGCGCTTCAGGCCCGGTAGTTCGCGGCAGGCCAGTGCTTCCACGCGTGCGTCTTCCAGCAGCCCCAGCAGGGCGCGGGCAATCGGGGCCAGCCCCGTGCCGTCGAAGCGCACCGGCGAGTACACGAGGTGGGCCGCCGCGTGCGCAGCGGCGGCGCGGTGGGCGTGCCAATGCGTTTGCGGCGGCAGATGGATGCGGCCGCCTTCCAGGTAGGTGCCTGCGCTCTTCAGATCGAGCTCTGGCGCCTGCCCCCACAGCAGCCGGAGCCAATGGCCCAGGGTCGCCCCGCCTTGGAGGGCTGCTTCGCTCACAGCGAAGCCTCCAGCGCCGCGCGCAGCGCTTCGAGCAAGGCCGGGTCATCGCTCAAGGCGTCCACCACCGCCATGCGGCAGGCCGCCGCCATCGATAGGCCCTGCACCGCCAGCGCCGCCGCATGGACCAGCATGCGCGTGGATGCGCCTTCGTCCAGGCCATGCCCCTGCAGGCGGCGGGTGCGCAGGCCGAAGGCCACCAGCGTGGCGGCGTGGGCGATGTCCAGGCCGGATTCGTGGGCGACGATGGCGGCTTCGCGTTCGGGTTCGGGGTAGCTGAATTCCATCGCACAAAAGCGCTGGCGCGTCGAGGCTTTCAGCTCGCGCGCCGCCGGCCCCGGGTTGTACGAGACGACGAGGCGGAAGTCAGGGTGTGCGTGCAGCACCTCGTTGCGCTGGGCCAGCGGCAACATGCGCCGGGTGTCGGTCAGCGGATGCATGATGACCGTGGTGTCGGGCCGCGCTTCGACGTATTCGTCGAGGTAGCAGATGCCGCCGAATCGCACCGCCAGCGACAGCGGCCCGTCCTGCCAGCGGGTGCCTTCGGCGTCCAGCAGCCAGCGGCCGACCAGGTCGGCCGCACTCAGCTCTTCGTGGCACGCCACCGTGATCAGCGGGCGGTCCAGGCGCCAGGCCATGTGCTCGACGAAGCGAGTCTTGCCGCAGCCCGTGGGCCCCTTCAGCAGCAGGGGCAGCCGCTGCGCAAACGCAGCCTCGAAGCGCTCCACTTCATCGCTGCTGGGTTGGTAGTAGGGCTCGGACTGCAGGCGGTAGCCGGCCAACGGCTCGCCGGATTGCGGGCGGCTCACGGTGTTCCCTTCTTGCGCGGACAACGGTCGGGCCGGGGCGTTCGAGCCCGGGCCAGGTCAGCCTTGGGCCAGCAATTCCTTCAGGCTGTCGTCGATGAACTTCGTGTCGACGGGGTTGGCGCCCCCGCCTGCGAAGTGCCCCCAGACACCGGGAATGGGCCGGCAGATGGCGTTGGGCATCTGCGCCACTTCCCATTCGTTGTCGACGACCGGGAAGTAGAGGTCCATCTCGCCCGGCATGACGAAGGCGCGGGCCTTGATCGCGCCCAGCGCCTTCTTGAAATCGCCCTTGAAGACGGGGTTGGCGCTGATGTCGCCGTTCTGCCAGGACCACAACATGGCCAGCAGGTTGTTGGCGTCCTTGGGCAGGAAGAAGCCTTCCCAGAAGGCCACCAGGAAGTCCTCCAGCGAGCTGTAGCCCATGCTGCGCCAAAGCTCCTGCATGTAGAAGGGCTGCGACAGGCCCCAGCCCGCATAGACCCGGCCCACGCCGCGCAAGCCCTTGTTGGGCGGGCTGTCGTACCAGCCGCCGTTGAAGGCTGCGTCGTTAGTCAGTGCGGCCTTCACGCCCTCGAGGAAGACGAAGTTGTGCGGCGCCGTCTTGGCCGATCCGCAGAACGGGGCGATGCGCTCGACCATCTCGGGGTACAGGCAGCCCCATTGGTTGGTCTGTTGTGCGCCCATCGACCATCCCACCACCAGCTTGATCTTGCTGATGCCGAACACCTCGGTCACCAGGCGGTGCTGCAGGGTGACGTTGTCGTACAGCGTGATGTTCGGGAAGCGCGCCCGGTCGTACGGTGCCGGCGTGTTGCTGGGCGAAGACGACAGGCCGTTGCCCAGCATGTTGGGCACGATGATGAAGTACTTCGCCGGGTCCAGGGCCATGCCGGGCCCGATCAGCCATTCGTTGTCGGGGTGCTGCCCCGAGTACCACGTGGGGTAGACGATGACGTTGCTCTTGTCGGCATTCAAGGTGCCGTAGGTCTTGTAGGCCAGCTTGGCGTTGCGCAGCGTGGCGCCGTGCTGAAGCGTGACGTTGCCGAGTTCGAAGACTTGATAGTCCATGGGGGTCCTGGCGAAAGGCGGTAAGGGTCGGTGGAGGTGGCGGTGGGGTCAGCCCTTGGCCGTCAACGACCGCGCGGGGGTCGAGGCCTTGCCGGCGCTCAGCGCGAAATAGCAGACACCGGCGGCCACGAATGCGGACAGCGCGGTGGAGAACTGGGGCGCGAAGGTCTCCACGCCATAGGCCACCAGAGAACCGACGGCCCAGGCAATGAACGCGATGCCGCGCCAGTCGGCCTCGATTCGGGCGCCGGGCCGCACGAAGTACAGGTCGGCGATCATGATGGCGCCGATGGGCGGCACCAGGATGCCCAGCAGGGACAGCCAGGGGATGAACAGCGCCCAGACGTTGGCGGCCGCGATCGCGATGCCGATGACGGCCAGCATCACCGCGAACACCCGCATCCGCCCATTGCCGATGCGCGACCAGCCCACGGCCGAGTTGTACAGGCAGTGGGCGCGCACACCGAGCCCAGGTTGCAGAACAGGAACACGAAGGCCACCACCGACAGCCACCCCTGCTTCTGGCTGAGCAGGTAGCCGAACATGTTGTCCAGCCCGAAAGGCTGCGGGTCGGCCAGGCCGAGTGCGGCCGTCATGATGCCGCCCACCAGCATCGCCACGAGGTTGGCGAAAGGAAAGGCGCAAGCCGTGGCGATCAGCGAACTGCGCGTGTCCGCAGCCCACCGGTTGAAGTCGGCGGTCACGGTGCCGGCGTCGATGAACAGCGTGATGACGATGGTCAGGCCGATGCCGAAGGCCATCGGCATGTCCGGCTTGGTGCCGGCGTAGGCCAGCACCTTGCCCCAGCCTGCCACCGACGCGGAGTCGAGCGCGACCCAGCCGCCCAGCACCACGAACAGCGGTACCGAGACCAGGCCGATCCAGTGCAGCCCGCGGATGCCCACGTAGGTGATCAGCAGGTACAGCACGCCTGCAAGCACCGTCATCCAAAGATAGCTCAGGTCGAAGGCCGTGTGGATGAGGTTGCCCGTGATGCCGGTCTGCACCGCGTACCAGCCCAGCAGCAGCGAAGACAGCAGCCCCGAGGCCAGCATGTAGCCCTTGCGGCCGAAGGTGGCGCTGGCCAGCAGGGCGAAGTTCACGCCCCGCACGGTGCCCAGCACGCCGAGCGAACCCACGTAGGCCAGCATCAGCAGGTTGCCGATCACCATGGCCGCCAGCGCGGACTTGAAGCCCATGCCGGCCACCAGGATGGAGCCGGTCATGGCGCCCGTGATGATCATCGGGAAACCGAGCCAGACCATCGATACCGAGAAGGTGCTGCGCCGCGCCTTCTGAGGCACGGGTTCGTGCTCGTACTCTTCGCCGAATACCGGCGCGTCCTTGGCTGTGCTGCTCATGGTGTACTGCCTGCGGTGTGGGGAAGGGATGGGTGGGCGGTGTCAGCGGTGGCCGACGGTGGACTGGTTCGGAATGCCTTCGATGGGCGCTTCGTCCGTTCCCACCGTGCTGCGCGTGAAGGACTCCACCATCTGCCGGGTGCCCTCGGGGTCGCTGATCCACTTGGAATAGAAGTCGTACGGACAGGCGGCCACGCCCTTGTCGCCTTCGCGCGAGTTGATCAGGCCCGTGTAGCCGCGGTGCAGCAGCTTGAAGAGGTGGTTCTCGCTCTGCCCGTTCTTGCGGAAGTCGCGGATCAGGCTCTTGCTCAGCGCGGCGTACTGCACGCCCATGTCTTCCTCGCCGCATTCGCCCAGCGTGCGGCCGTCGAAGCCGATGATGGCGCTGTGGCCGAAGTAGCTGTACACGCCGTCGAAGCCCGAGGCGTTGGCCACTGCCACGTAGGTGTTGTTGGCAAAGGCCATGGCCTTGCTGATGAGGATCTGCTGTTCCTTGGCCGGGTACATGTAGCCCTGGCAGCGCACGATCAGCTCGGCCCCCTTCATGGCGCAGTCGCGCCAGATCTCGGGGTAGTTGCCGTCGTCGCAGATGATCAGGCTGATCTTCAGGCCCTTGGGGCCGTCGCTGACGTCCGTGCAGTTGCCGGGGTACCAGCCCTCGATGGGGACCCACGGCATGATCTTGCGGTACTTCTGGACGATCTCGCCCTGGTCGTTCATCAGGATCAGCGTGTTGTAGGGCGCCTTGTTCGGGTGCTCTTCATGGCGCTCGCCGGTCAGGCTGAAGACGCCCCACACCTTGGCCTTGCGGCAGGCCGCCGCGAAGATCTCGGTCTCGGCGCCGGGCACCGTGGCCGCGGTGTCGTACATCTCCTGGCTGTCGTACATGATCCCGTGGGTGCTGTACTCGGGGAAGATGACCAGGTCCATGCCGGGCAGGCCGACCTTCATGCCCTCGACCATGCGGGCGATCTGGCGGGCGTTCTCGAGCACCTCGGCCTTGCTGTGCAGGCGCGGCATCTTGTAGTTGACGACCGCGACGCCGACGGTGTCCTTGCTGCTGGAAATGTCGCCGTGGATCATGGGGTTCTCCTCGTTGAATCGGGTTGGATTCATTGTGGAAGTGGCCCCGTGCGCGGCGTATACGTTGATTGACGTAGGGTGGGGCGCTGCCGGAGCGGGCGCTAAGATGAAGCTGCACCGCCACGACACCAACCATCCGGGGACAAGCCATGCACACCCTGTCCGCACACCGCAAGCCGGCCGCCCCGGCGGCTATCGCGCTGAGGCTTCTGGCCCTGGCCGCGCCGGCTTCGAACGCCGCCGACGCCCCGCCGCGCCTGTCGCCTTGATCAGAGTTGTCCACCTCGGCAGCCAGAGGCCGGGAAGCCGGGCTGTGCCGCAACCCGCCATGCAGCCGCTGAGCCATCACGAAATCCTCGGGTTGATCGCACCGTTCGTCGAACAGGGATGGCACGCCGACCTGGCGGCCAGCCAGCGGCTGGAACGGTCGCTGACGTTCAAGCCTCGCGAGGTCGCGGAAGGGGCCGGCGGCCCGGCGCTGCAGGTGTTGCTGCGCCTGGACAACCCCGCAGCGGGAAGCTGCACGCTGACCCGCACTGCCACGGCACCCGATGGCTTGCAGGCACGGCTGGAGGCCCACGGGGCCGAGCCGGCAGAACTCGTGGCCCGGCTGCAGGCGGTGCCACCCGAGCGGCAGTTCCAGTGGGGCCCGGGTTACGCCATCGCCTTCAGCCTTCGGGTGGAAGCCGGCCCCGCGGCGGCTGGGGCAACACCCGACGTGCGTGTGTTGCTGACGGATGCGGTGTCGCAGCTGGACGGGGTGGTGGTCCGGCTGAAGCTGCCGAAGCTGGACAAGATGCCGGCCGAGCTCGAACTGCACGCCCCCGCCGGTGACATTGCCGAGCTGCCCGAAGACCTGCTGGCCGTGCAGGGCGCCAGCTGGACGCGGCTGGCTCGCGGTCGGGGCGGGTGGGTGGCCGGGGTGCGGCTGCGCGGCCGGGGCGAGGCCCGCAGCCGCGATGCCCAGGCGCGCCTGGCCGAGTTGTCGCAGCACCTGGTGCGCACGCTCGCGGAGCCGCCGGCCACCTTCCACGCCCGCCACGGCGCGGCCCGCTGGGCCGTCATGGCGCGCCGCGCGGTGCCACTGGGGGTCTGCCTGGCCGTGATCCTCGGGGCGCTGGCCGTGCCCTACCTGCACCTGGGCCCGGACTCGGTCTTCAAGATGCTGATCTTCAACTCGCCGCCGCTGCTGCTGGCGCTGTTCTTCAGCCTTCGCGAAACGCCGCGCATCGAGATTCCGCCCTGGCCCCGCCGCCCGAAGGCCCAGGCCTGGCGGACACCGGCCGGCGCCGCGGCGCCCCGGGCCCGACCCGACGCCGCCTGATCCACCCGACACCTTCTGCCCATGAACATCCCGCCCGTTTCCATCGCCGCGGCCAAGGCCGCCCTCATCGAGCAGTACGCCGATCCGGTGCTGCGGCGCCGCGCCACCATGCTGTGGGGCTCGCGCGGGGTGGGCAAGTCGTCCATCGTGCGGCAGGTGGCCACGCACTTCGGCGTGCCGCTGGTCGACCTGCGCCTGACCACCATCGAGCCGGTGGACATCCGCGGGGCCATCTATGCCGACGAGGTGCAAGGCAAGACGGTGTGGTTCCCGCCCGAGTTTCTCCCCACGCCCGAGCAGCCGGCAGGCATCCTGTTTCTCGACGAGCTGACCGCGGCCGAACAGCGCCTGCAGATCTCGGCCTACTCGCTCATCCTGGACCGCCGCGTGGGGCACTATGTGCTGCCCGACGGCTGGCAGGTGGTGGCGGCCGGCAACGCGAGTTTCCACGGCGCGGTCAGCCACGACATGGGCACGGCGCTGGCCGACCGCATGTTCCATTTCAACGTGCAGGCGGTGATCGACGCCTTCCTCGAGCATGCCTTGGCGCAGGGCTTCTCGCCGGCCGTGATGGCCTATCTCAAGGTGCGGCCCGACAAGCTGGACGACACCGCCGCGCAGCTGGCCGGCGACCACCTCATCGGCGCCAGCCCGCGGGGTTGGGAAGACATCTCCAACGTGCTGAAGTCGGGCCTTTCCGAGACGGCGATGCGGGTGTTCGTGCAGGGCCGCATCGGCGCGGCCAACGCGGCCGAGTTCTTCGGTGTATTGCGCGAGATCCAGGCGGGGGTGGATGTCGTGCGCCTCCTGGCGGCGCAGCCCGGCCCCGAGACCGCGGCCCTGCTGCCCACGACGCTGGACGGCCTGTACGGCCTGCTCTATGGCCTGCAGGCCGCTGCCGTCGACGACCTCAGCCTGGCCAGGGCGCTGGAGATCGTGGAGCAGTGGCCCGACGTCCGCAGCAGCCGCCCATTGCCCGTGCGCGAGGCGCAGACGCTGGCGATGGAGTTGCTGATGCAGCGTGCGCTCGAGCGCGGCCTGGAAGGCACGATCCTGACCAGTCCCGTCTACCGCCGCTATGCCGATCAGCGCAAGCGCGACGGACTGGGATGACCATGCCGGACGCCCCGGCCCACCCGGGCCACCGCGGCACGCGGGCCATCCAGCGCATGGTGGAGTTCGCGCCCTCCACGGGCGGCCTGGCGCTGTGGGTGGGCCATCAGGACGATGCACCGGCCCCCGCCGATGCGACGGCACCCGCAGCGACTGGAGGGCCCTTGGCACCCGTGGTCACCGACGGCCACGTGCTGCACTACGCGCCTTCTTTCTCGAAGCTGCCCATCGAAGAGCAGGCCGGCTGGGTGGCGCACGAGGTGCTGCACATCGCCTTGCGCCATCCCCAGCGCTATGCGGACCTGCAGCAGCGCATCGGCGACGCCGACCTGCAGCTCTTCAACATCTGCGCCGATGCCGTGGTCAACAGCGCGCTGGGCCACCTGGGCTGGCTGCGATTGCCGGCCGGGGCCGTGCGACTGGACCAGCTGCTCAACAGCGCGCTGGGCGTCGATGCCACGGTGGAGGCCGCACTGGCCGAGTGGGATGTCGAGCGCCTGTATCGCGCCATCGATGACCGCCGCCCGCCCGAGCAGCAGGGCCGGCCACAGCCCAATCAGGCCCGCCGCGAAGGCGGGGCCCAGGAGCAGCCCAAGCCGCAGGACGGCCCCCGCGCCGCCCGGGCGCGCGCCCTGGGTGGCGCGCAAGCGCGCGACCTGCTGCCCGACCCGCAGGCGCAGCAGGCCCCCGAGCGGCAGGCCGAGGCCGCGCGCGAGTGGCACGAGCGGGTGCTGCGCGCCCACACCGGCGACGGTGAGTTCTCGATGCTGCGCAGCCTGCTCAAGGACCTGCGTCCGCCGCGCACGCCGTGGGAGCAGGTGCTGCGCAGCCTGCTGGCGCACGGCCTGTCCACGCGACGCAGCCTGTCTTGGTCGCGCCCCACGCGCAGCTACATCGCCAACCAGGGCCGTGCCGGACCGCGGCACCGCATGCCGTGGGAGCCTGGCACCAGCGGCACGCGCCCCGTGCCGCGGCTGGCGGTGGTGATCGATGTGTCGGGCTCGATCGAAGACGCCCTGCTGGAGCGCTTTTCGCGAGAGATCGAGTCCATCGCCCGCCGCCTGGAAACCGCGGTGGTGCTGGTGATCGGTGATGACCAGGTGCGGCGCGTGCAGCGCTTCGAGCCGCAGGGTTGGCGGCCGGGCCGCTTCGACCTGGGGGACATCGCCTTCGAGGGCGGTGGCGGCACCGACTTCAGCCCCATGCTGAAAGAGGCCGACCGCCACGGGCCCGATATCGGCGTGGTGCTCACCGACCTGCAGGGCCCTGCTGCCTACAAGCCGGCCTGGCCCGTGATCTGGGCCGTGCCCGAGGCCTGGGAAGCTGCCGCTGAGCCCTACGGCCGCAAGCTGGTGCTGACCTGAGCGGGCAGGGCGGTCTACCTGGGCGGGCCCGCCCGCCGCAGGGTCTCAGTGGCTGATCATCCAGGGCCGCTTGCTCGGGAAGGCCTTGGCGCCATTCGGTGCCGTCTGGGTGGCGCCCCGCTTGCCGGGGCTGCAGCAGCCGCAGCCCGAAGGGTGCTTCAGGCGCGCGGTCTCGCCCGAGCGCCGCGGCTCGTGCCGCGCCCGCTCGTTGGTGTCCATCGCGATGCGGGTGCTGCTGGCCAGCAGCGCCAGGCGCGGCGCGCTGGCGAACACGCGGGGCGCGGCGCTGCCACAGGCCGGGCAGGCCGCCGGCTCGTCGCGCTGGGCCATGCTGCGGAAGGCGTCGAAGCCACCGCAGTCCCGGCAGGCGTAGTCATAGGTCGGCATGGCGCGGCCCCGGGCTTCAGATCACGTCTTGCGACAAGGGCATCACCACGCTGCCATCCAGGTACTTGACCGGGCCGGCGGCGCTGGGGTTGATGTCGAAGTCAAAGATCTGCGTCGGCAGCCACAGCGTGGCGCAAGCGTTGGGCACGTCCACCACGCCGCTGATGTGGCCTTGCACCGGGGCCGTGCCCAGGATGGAGTAAGCCTGGGCGCCCGAGTAGCCGAACTTCTTCAGGTATTCGATGGCGTTCAGGCAGGCCTGGCGGTAGGCCACGTTGACGTCCAGGTAGTACTGCTTGCCGCTCTCGTCGACGCTGATGCCTTCGAAGATCAGGTAGTCGTTGTAGGTTGGGGTGATCGGGCTGGGCTTGAAGATCGGGTTCTTGATGCCGTACTTGGCCATGCCGCCCTTGATGAGCGTGACCTTCAGGTGCACCCAGCCGGCCATCTCGATGGCGCCGCAGAAGGTGATCTCGCCATCGCCCTGGCTGAAGTGCAGGTCGCCCACCGACAGGCCCGCGCCGGGCATGTAGACCGGGAAGTACACCTTCGCGCCGCGCGAGAGGTCCTTGATGTCGCAGTTGCCGCCGTGCTCGCGCGGGGGCACGGTCCGCGCGCCAGTGGCAGCGGCCTTGGCCTTGGCTTCGCCAGTCAGCTTGCCCATGTGGGCGGTGGCCGAGAAGGGCGGGTTGGCCAGGCTGCCGGTGGGGTCGGTGTCGATCAGCGCCTGCTCGCGGGTGTTCCACATCTCCAGCATCTTCGGGTCGGGCAGGCAGCCGATCAGGCCCGGGTGGATCAGGCCGGCGTACTGCACGCCGGGGACGTGGCGCGAGCTGGTGAACATGCCCTTGATGTCCCAGATGGACTTCTGCGCCAGGGGGAAGTGCTCGGTGAGGAAGCCGCCGCCGTTCTTCTTGCTGAAGAAGCCGTTGAAGCCCCACAGGCTGTCTTGCTTGGCACCGATGTCCAGCAGGTCCACCACCAGCAGGTCGCCCGGCTCGGCACCCTTCACGCCCACCGGGCCCGAGAGGTAGTGCACCGTGCTCAGGTCGATGTCGCGCACATCGTCGGCGCTGTCGTTGTTCTTGATGAAGCCACCCGTCCAGTCGAAGGTCTCCAGGATGAAGTCGGCGCCCGGCTCGACCCAGCAGGCCATCGGGATGTCCGGGTGCCAGCGGTTGTGGATGTTTTCGTTCTCGAGTGGCGACTTGCTCAGGTCGACGCTGATCAGGGTTTCAGCCATGCGTAATCTCCTTCAGAAAAGACAGACGAGGGTAGGTTTCTTGACGAAGCTTCCCGCCACGGAATCGGCTTCGCCGGGCCGTTGGCGGACGGCTCCCTTGGGGGGTAGCGAGCGAGAGCGAGCCTGGGGGCCTCATACCGACAGGTACTGCTTGATGTGCGCCACGTCGGTGTCGACCCGGGCGGTCTCGTGCACCAGGCGGCCGCCTTCGATGACGAACAGCCGGTCGGCCACGTCCAGCGCGAAACTCAGCACCTGCTCGCTCACCACGATCGTGATGTCGCGCAGCTTGCGGATCTCGTTCAGCGCCTTGGCGATGTCCTTGATGATCGAAGGCTGAATGCCCTCGGTGGGCTCGTCGAGCAGCAGCACCTTGGGGTCGGTCACCAGTGCGCGGGCGATGGCCAGTTGCTGCTGCTGTCCGCCCGAGAGGTTGCCGCCCTTGCGACGCCGCATGTCCCACAGCACCGGGAACAGCGCGTAGATGTCCTGCGGGATGATGCGGTCCTTGCTGTTCTCCAGGCCCGTCTGGATGTTCTCTTCCACCGTCAGGGTCGGGAAGATCATCCGGCCCTGCGGCACGTAGGCGATGCCCTTGGCCACGCGGCGGAAGCTCTCGTCCCGCGTGACGTCCTGGCCCGCCACCGTGACGACGCCGCTCTTGGTGGGCAGCACGCCCATCAGGCTCTTGAACAGGGTGGTCTTGCCCATCCCGTTGCGGCCCATGATGGCCACGGTTTCCTTCTTGCCGGCCTCGAACGAGATGCCGTGAAGCGCCTCGCTCTGGCCATAGGCGACGAACAGATCCTTGACGCTCAGCATGGCGTTGCCCCTCAATGTCCGAGATACACGTCGATGACCTTGGGGTCGTTCTGCACCTTGTCCATGGTGCCTTCGGCCAGGATCTTTCCCTGGTGCATGACCGTCACTTTGTGGGCGATCTGCTTGACTAAGTCCATGTCGTGCTCGATGACGATCACCGCGCGGTTCTTGCAGATGCGCTGCAGCAGCTCGGCCGTCATTTCGCGTTCGCGCGCGCTCATGCCGGCGATGGGCTCGTCCAGCAGCAACAGCTCGGGGTCCTGCATCAGCAGCATGCCGATCTCCAGCCACTGCTTCTGCCCGTGGCTGAGCAGGCCGGCCTCGGTGTCGAGCTTGTCACTCAGGTGGATGTCGTCGGCGACCACCTGCACCCGCGCCTTCACTTCGTCGGTGCACTTGAAGCCCAGTGCGCCGAAGACCGAGCGTCCCTTGGGATAGGACACCTCGAGGTTCTGGAAGACGCTCAGGTTCTCGTAGATCGAAGGCGTCTGAAACTTGCGGCCGATGCCCAGCCGCACCCGCTCGAACTCGGCCATCTTGGTGAGTTCGGTGTTCTTGAACTTGATGCTGCCGGCGGCTGCCTTGGTCTTGCCGCAGATCAGGTCCAGCAGCGTGGTCTTGCCCGCGCCGTTGGGGCCGATGATCACGCGCAACTCGTTCTTGTCGATGTAGAGCGTCAGGGCGTCGATGGCCTTGAAGCCGTCGAAGGAGACGGTCAGGTCTTCCACGGCCAGGGCGAAGTCGGTGTTGCTCATGGTGCGGCTCGGTCGGTTTGACTCGGTGGCGGTCAGGCTTGCTGGCGGTGCACGCCCGGCGGAAGCGGAGGCGCCCCTGCAGCGGGCGCGGATTCGACGCGCGCCGTGGGCGTGCGGGGCGTGCCGTCGGGCCCGGGCTTGGGCGCACGGCGACGGTTCCACCAAGGCACCACGTGGCTTTCCCAGAGCCCGGCCAGGCCCATCGGGAAGGCCATGGTCACGCCGATGAACAGCGCGGCCATGAGGAACAGCCACAAGTCGGGGAAGCTTTCGGAGAAAAAGGTCTTGCCCGCATTCACCAGCAGGGTGCCGTACACCGCGCCGACCAGGCTCATGCGCCCGCCCACGGCGGCAAAGATCACCATCTCGATGGAAGGCACGATGCCCACGAAGCTCGGGCTCATGAAGCCCACCTGCAGCGAGAACATCGCGCCGCCGATGCCCGCCAGGCCGGCCGCCAGGCAGAAGACGAAGACACGGAAATTGGCGACGTCGTAACCCGAGAATCGCACGCGGTCTTCCTTGTCGCGCATGGCCAGCAACAAGGTTCCGGCCTTGCCCGTCTGGATCCAGCGGCACAACAGAATGCTGGCCACCAGCAGGGCCACGCAGCCGTAGTAGAGGATGTACTTGGCCGAGTCGGTGCGGGTGTCCCATCCCAGCACGGTCTTCAGGTCGGTCATGCCGTTGACGCCGCCCGTGTAGCCTTGCTGGCCAATGATCAGTACCGTGAGAATCAGCGCCACGGCCTGGGTGATGATGGCGAAGTACACCCCACCCACCCGGCGCTTGAACATCGCGAAGCTGATGATCCAGGCCAGCAGAATGGGCACCGCCACCACGGCAAACAGCGCGAACGGCAGGTACTTGAAGGGCACCCACAGGGCAGGCAGAGCGGTGATCTGATTCCAGTCCATGAAGTCAGGAATGCCCGGCGTGGACTGGATCTTGGTGGTGATGGGGTCCGAGGCCTCGAGCTTCAGGAACATCGCCATCGCGTAGCCGCCCAGGCCGAAGAACACGCCCTGGCCCAGGCTGAGCACGCCGCCATAGCCCCAGAGCATCACCAGACCGATGGCCACGAAGGCATAGGTCAGGTACTTGCCCACGAGGTTCAGGCGAAAGATGTCCAGCGACAGCGGCAGAACCACTGCCAGCAGCACGATCAGCACCAGCAGGCTCGTCAACTGGTAGCGCTTGATGAGGTCTTTGAGGGCATTCATGGTGCGGGGCTCCGGAGGGCAGGGCTTGGGGGTGTCAACGGCGCACCTTCGAGGCGAACAGGCCTTGCGGGCGGATCATCAAGATCAAGACGATGAGCGAAAGCGTCAGCACCTTGGCCATCGAACCGGCCATGAAGAACTCGGTGATGGACTGCGTCTGCGCAATGCCGAAGGCCGAGACCACGGTACCCAGGAGACTGGCAGCCCCGCCGAACGTGACGACCAGGAACGAATCGACGATGTAGAGCGACCCGGAAGTCGGCCCCGTGGAGCCGATGGTCGTGAAGGCTGCACCGGCCACGCCTGCAATGCCGCAGCCGATGGCAAAGGTCAGCCGGTCGGTCTTCTTGGTGTCGATGCCGATGGCGTTGGCCATCATTCGGTTGCTCACCGTGGCCCGCACGCGCAGGCCCCACCGGCTCTTGGCCAGCGCGATCAGCACCCCGCCCGTCACCACGGAGGTCAGGGCCAGCACGAAGAGCCCGTTGATGGGAATGTCGAGGCCAGGTGCCGGCGCCCACGAACCGAGCAGCCACTCAGGCAGCGTGGGGCTGACTTCCTTCGGTCCGATGAAGGTGCGGAACGACTGCTGTAGCGCCAGACTCACGCCCCAGGTGGCCAGCAGCGTATCCAGCGGCCGCTTGTACAGGTGCCGGATGAGCGCCCATTCCACCAGCCACCCCACCACGAACGCAATGCAAAACGCCAGCAGCACCGCCAGCGGAAAGTAGTAGGGCACCGTCTTGGGCGCCAATGTGCTCGCCACGTGCGAACTCAGATAGATGGTGTAGGCGCCGATCGTCATGAACTCGCCATGCGCCATGTTGATCACGCCCATCTGCCCGAAGATGATGGCCAACCCCAGGCCCATCAAAAGCAGCACCGCAAACAGGCTCAGCCCCGCGAAGCCCTGCATCAGGCCAATATTTAGCATCTCAGAGAAATTCATTCCGGCTCCCATGCAGGGCAAATCGAACAGGGACCGCAGACCGGCAATGCCGGTCCGGGTCCTTCAAGCAAACGCCGTGGAACCGGCTCTGCCGGGCCACTGGCGTTGCCCCCTTGAGGGGGAAGCGGCGTAAGCCGCTTCGGGGGTGGGCTTATTGATATCCTTTGGGGAACGGATCCGGCTTGATCAACTCAGGCGACTCCGACACCACCTTGAACGTGCCATCCGGCATGCCCATGGCGATGCGCGACTTGCTCCACAGGTGGTGGTTGGCGTCGAGCTTGACGTAGCCTTCCGGTGCGGTCTTCAGTTCGATGCCCACGGCGGATGCGGCCACGACCTTGTCCACGTCGAAGCTTTGCGCTTTCTCCACGGCAGCCTTCCACAGCCACGGACCGAGGTAACCGGCCTGCGTCACGTCGCCAATGACGGAGTCCTTGCCGTACTTGGCCTTGAATGCGGCCACGAACTTCTTGTTGTTCTCGTTGTCCAGGGTCTGGAAGTACTTCATCGACGAGTAGAAGCCGGCGAAGTTCTCGCCACCCACGCCGGTCATCTCGTCCTCGGTCACGGCCAGGGTCAGCAGCAGTTGCTTGTCGCCGGTGATGCCCGCAGCCTTCAGCGCCTTGTAGAAGGCCACGTTGGAGCCGCCCACGACGGCGGTGAAGATGCAGTCGGGCTTGGCCACCTTGATCTTGTTCATCAGGGAGCCGAAGTTGGTGCTGCCCAGCGGGTAGTACTCTTCGCCGACGACCTTGCCCTTCTGGAAGTTCTCGATGTGCTTGCGCGCGATCTTCATCGAGGTGCGCGGCCAGATGTAGTCCGAACCGATCAGGAAGAAGGTGCTGGCCTTCTTTTCCTTCTTGGCCCAGTCCAGGCTGTACAGGATCTGCTGGGTGGCTTCCTGGCCGGTGTAGAACACGTTCTTGCTCTGCTCCAGACCTTCGTAGAAGGTCGGGTAGTACAGCAGGCCGTTTTCCTTCTCGAACACCGGCAGCACGGCCTTGCGCGAGGCCGAAGTCCAGCAACCGAACACCGCAGCCACGTGGTCGTTGACCAGCAGCTTCTTGGCCTTTTCGGCGAAGGTCGGCCAGTCGGAGGCTCCGTCTTCCTTGATGACCTTGATCTTGCGGCCCAGGATGCCGCCCATGGCGTTGATCTGGTCGATGGCCAGTTGCTCGGCCTGGATGGCTCCGGTCTCGGAGATGGCCATGGTGCCGGTGGCCGAGTGCAGCTGCCCGACCGTGACTTCGGTGTCGGTGATGGCCAGTTTGGTGGTGTTGACCTTGGACGTGGGCGGGGTCTGAGCCCGGGCCAGCGCCGGCAGGCCGACCAGCGGCAGCGCGGCAGCGCCCTGCAACAGGTGCCGGCGTCGCTGGGACTTCAAGTCGTGATCGCGGTTCTGGGTCATGCAGCTCTCTCCTGGGAAGGTGGAAGGGTTTTGATCGGATGCACCACCGCCGTGCAAGACCGCCCGCTAAGGGCCGTGCGATCTGCCGATGGCATTCCTGTAAGGTAGGAGAATGAGGGCGCAGGCCGAATACGTTATTCGACGTAGCCGGGACGTTGCGGGGCTGCTCCAGACTCGCGCGGATCGCCGTGGAGCGGTTCTTGCAACTGGGATCCCATCCGAAGTACCGATCGAGGCCCCGTTTTGGCCACCGCCCCGCAGAAGATCTTCCGCATCCGCCGCGACTACAACAGCTGGGTCGCCGACGAGACGCTGGAGGACTACGCCCTGCGGTACACGCCGCGCCATTTCAGGCGCTGGAGCGAGTTCGAGGTGGCCAACACGGCCTTCGGCGCCACGTCCTTCCTGGCGCTGGAAGCCATTGGCGGCGCCATCGCGCTGAGCTACGGCTTTTCCAACGCGTTGTGGGCCATCCTGGTGGTGGGCCTGATCACCTTCCTCACGGGCCTGCCCATCAGCTACTACGCTGCCAAGTACGGCGTCGACATGGACCTGCTCACGCGCGGAGCAGGTTTTGGCTACATCGGCTCCACGCTCACTTCGCTGGTCTATGCCAGCTTCACGTTCATCTTTTTCGCACTCGAGGCCGCCATCCTGGCGCTGGCCTTGCAGATGGCGCTGGACTGGCCGCTGGCCGTGTGCTATCTCATTGCATCGCTGGGAGTTCTGCCGCTGGTGGCCTACGGCATCACCTTGATCTCGCGGCTGCAGTTGTGGACGCAACCCATCTGGATCGTGATGCTGGTGCTGCCTTACGCCTTCGTGGCCATGAACGAGCCGCAGCGCTATGTCGACTTCATGGGCCTCACGGGCAGGGTCAGCGGCAGCGCCGGCTTCGACCTGCTGATGTTCGGCGCGGCGTCCACGGTGGCCTTTTCGCTGGTGGTCCAGATCGGCGAGCAGGTGGACTACCTGCGCTTCCTTCCCGAAAAGACGGCCGCCAACCGCGTGCGATGGTGGGCGGCGGTGCTGGTGGCCGGCCCCGGCTGGATCGTTCCGGGCATGCTGAAGATGCTGGGCGGGGCCTTCCTGGCCTTCCTGGTGCTGCAGCAGCAATGGCCGGTGGACAAGGCCATCGAGCCCACGCACATGTACCTGGCCGGCTTTGCCTATGTCTTCCACGATCCCCGCTGGGTGCTGGGCGCCACGCTGGTGTTCGTGGTGGTGTCGCAGGTCAAGATCAACCTCACCAACGCCTACGCCGGCTCGCTGGCGTGGTCGAACTTCTTCGCCCGGCTGACCCACAGCCACCCGGGGCGCGTGGTCTGGCTGGTGTTCAACGTCCTGATTGCCGTGCTGCTGATGACCCTGGGCGTCTTCGAGGCCCTGGAAAGCGTGCTGGGGCTGTACAGCAACGTCGCCATCGCCTGGGTCGGTGCGCTGGTGGCCGACCTGGTCATCAACAAGCCGCTGGGCCTGAGCCCGAAGCACATCGAGTTCAGGCGGGCCTACCTCTACGACATCAACCCCGTGGGCCTGGGCGCCATGCTGATCGCGGCCAGCCTGGCGGTGACGGCCTACACCGGCGTGGCCGGGCCCGCGGCCCAGGCCTTCGCGCCCTTCATCGCGCTCTTTGCGTCGATGGCCATCTCGCCGCTGCTGGCCTGGTGGACCGGCGGGCGCTACAGCCTGGCCCGCACCGAGGCGCCGCGCTGGAAGCCCGGCGAGATGGTGCGCTGCAGCGTGTGCGAGAACGCCTTCGAGTCCGATGACATGGCGTCCTGCCCGGCCTACGGTGCGCCCATCTGCTCGCTGTGTTGCACGCTGGAGTCGCGCTGCCACGACCGCTGCAAGACCGATTCGCGCGTGGCCGAGCAGGTGCGCGCCGCGCTGGCGGCCTTGCTGCCCGCCCGGCTGTCCATGCGCATCAATTTCCGCGCAGCACACTACCTGGTGGTGCTGGTCTCGCTGACGGCCCTGCTCACCATGATCCTGGGCGTGGTCTATGCGCAGCAGGCCGCGCTGGCGGGGCCGGGGGCGGTCGAGCTCCGCACCCCCTTCATGAAGGCGCTGGCGCTGTTGTCGCTGGCCGGGGCCGTGGGCGCCTGGTGGATCGTGCTGGGCAG
>CAIJPE010000400.1 GCA_903822435.1 uncultured beta proteobacterium
TCGCGGGTGTGGCAGTCGCCGGACAAGGCTGAACGACTGACCGCCGCCAAGGGAGCGCCCGAGGCCATCGTCGAGCTTTGCCACCTCGACGCCGCACAGGGTGCTGCCATCACCCTTCACGTCGCCGCGATGGCCGGTGACGGATTCCGCGTGCTGGGCGTCGTCCCGCGCGTGCCTGTGATCAGCCGTTTGTTCTCGTTCGCCGTGCCGCCACCTGGCATGCTGTCCCAGGTGTCAAGCGGTTTCAGGGCCACTCCAGGCGAGCCACGGCCTGAGTGCCGTCACCGGCTTTTGCCCGGCAGCGCCACGAGCCTCAGCGCAGTCCCTGCCTACCAGGAGCGACCGTGCGTGCCCCCTCAGGCGCGATGTGGGGGTCGTGCTGGCTCAAGCTCAGTTCGACCCGGCAGCCCGCGGTGCCCGGCAACAGCCGCAGACGCCCGCCGTGCGTGCGGGCCACGAGGTCGGCCAGCATCAGCCCCAGGCCGGTGTGGCCGTCGTAGTCCTGCTGGTCCATCGCCGACTGCAGTTGCGCAAGGCGCTCGGCATCGATGCCGCTGCCATCGTCCTGCAGTTGCAAGATCGCCATGCCTTCCGGGTAGGTCATCGAAATCCGGATTCGCCGCGCGCCGTGGCGTTGCGCGTTGTCCAGCAGATTCATCAACGCGGCTGCAAGCAGGTCGGGGTCCACTTCCACAGTGGCTTCATCGTCGGCATCCAGTTCAAGTTCGCCGAAAGGCAACTGCGCCAGCAGGTCGCCCAGATGAACCTGTTGTCGCTGCGCTTCGCCGCCGCTGCGGAACAGGGTCAGCAGCGCGTTCACCACCGATCGCAGGCGGTCGGCAGACTCGCGCGTGCGCTTCAGGTGCTCCTGTTCTTGCGGCGCGGCTCTCAACTGTGCCACTGCCAAATTGGCGGCCATGCTGGCCAGCGGCGTGCGCAGCGCGTGCGCCGCGTGCGCCGCGAAGGCGCGCTCGGTGGCAACATGGCGCGCCAGTCGGCTGCCCAGACCGGTGACGGCATGGTGCAAGGGCAGCAACTCGGCCCGGGTCGGCGCACCCAGCGTCGCGTCGGCCTGGAGCGGGTCGAATTGCTCGACGGCAGTGGACAGCCGGGTGATGGGCTGCAACTCGCGCCGCACTTGCGCGCGCAGCAAGACCACGCCCAGCAGGCCCACCGCAAGGGCCGCTGCCACAGCGAAGCCGACCGTCAAAAGCTTGGCCTCGCGGCGCCCGTGCCCGCGCTGCGCGACATAAAGCATGTCGCCCTTTGCACCGAAGGCCAGGCCGAAGACATGCCATTCCGTGCCCTGAGTCGAAAGACCCAGATGTGGCGTTGCCGCCAGCGGCACATCGGGCGCCCTGTGCGAGCGCAGCACGACCTGGTTGCGTGCGCTGACGATCTGCCAGACCAGTTGTTCGTCATGCAACGGCGCCGGCATTGCGCCGCCACCGGCAAGCGGCAGTTGGGCGGCGTTGATCGTCATCAAGCCGAGCAGCACCTCGGCTGATTCCTGAAGCGCGTTGTCCAGCAGGGCATCGACCTCGCGCTGCACCACCAGCCCGACCGCCGCCGATACCGCCACGCCCCAGGCCAGCGCGAAGCCCACCAGCACCGACGACAGCCGGCCTCGGATCGAAGGCAGGCTTGTCACCACCAAGCCTTGCTGATCCCTGCCCTGGTATTTGACTCCGTCGCGGCTCAGCAGGCTCACGTCACGATCCGGTAGCCCAACCCGCGCACGGTCTCGATGCATCTCCGGCCGAGCTTGCGGCGCAGGCTGGACACATGCACTTCCAGCGAATTGCTGGCCACCTCGCCCTCCAGGCCGAGCACCAGCGA
>CAIJPE010000401.1 GCA_903822435.1 uncultured beta proteobacterium
ATAGCGCCCCAGTGCCATGCCCGCTGCCGACGCCGAGGCCATCACTTGCAGGAAGTCGCGTTTCGAAAGATTCATGGTTCCGCAATCAACGATAAGTGACGTGGGGCAGGGACCGCCTTTTGGACGGGTCTGTCCAGGGCTGGGGTTACTGGTTGACCGGCGATTTCGGGTCGAGGATCAACGCCATCACGTCTCGCAATTGCTGCTCGTTCAGCAACTTGGCATGGCCAAAGCGCGGCATGTTCGAGCAAGCCGCGTAGGACTTGCTGTTCCACAGCTTGGTCCAGGTGTACTGGATGATCGGTGCCGAGTTGGGATCGGCAACGTCCTTGACGCCCCGGGTCTTGCCGTAGTTCCACAAGCTGGGGCCGATGGTGCCGAAGGAGATTTCCTTCTTGTCGATCTCATGGCAGTTGTAGCACTGTGCCCCATTGGCAGTCGGTTCGGCGCTGCTGTCGGTCCATGTCATGCCACGGCCGTTCTGAGCCAGCTTTTCGCCCTCGCGCCAGTCGCCGATGTACTTGCCACCTTCGGGCCACTTCACGCTGGCCAGGGCTTCGGCCTGGATCTTTTCCTTCACGGCATCGGGTGGCGCATCCGGACCAGAACAGGCGGCCTGGCCCAGGTCCTGGGTCAATCGGTCGGTCTTGGCGATGCCTTGTTCACGGAAGCCGGCCTTGATCATCGCGATGGCCTGTTGGTCCAGATCGGCCGACGAAGGCGCCGTGGCGCAGCCGACCACCAATACGGAAGCAGCCAGGACGGCGGTGATGAGGATGTGTTTGCGTTGCATGTTGTGGCAGCCTTTGTTGTTCAGCGCTTCAGGGCTGGCGCGATGGACTCGGCGCCCTTGGCGTTGACGCCCATGTAGACGCCCAGCGCCACCGTCACGTCCGACGCAAAGCCCGGATAGGGGAAGCGCTGCTGCCGGTAGCAATCGTTCAGACGCCGCTGCATGCTCCACATCTCGCCGCTGGACACGCGATAGGCCGGCCAGGCCGCAAAGCCGATGCCGTTGCCCGGGTTCTTGGTCAGGTTGGGCAGGTCCTGAAGGCGGATGCGTTTGCCGTCTTCGCCGTGGCAGCTGGCGCAGGAAAAGTCCATCGGCCCGCCGCGGAAGAAGAAGGCGCGCTTGCCCAGTTCGTAGAAGCGACGCTCTTCTGCATGGCCCTGCGGCAAGGCCATCTTCTGGCCCTTGGACTCTGCCGAGATCCAGGCCGCCAGCGCGGCCAGCGTGGCCTGTTCACCCTTGTCGAAACCGGTGTTCGCAATCTCGGCGGCGTTGAAGCCCTGCAAAGTTTCCATGCAGGTCAGCAGGCGCGATTCCAGGTCCTGCACGCGGCCCGTGTCGGCGAAATAGCGCGGCAGCTGTACCCATGCGCCCTTGACCACGCCAGCGCCCAGACCTAGGTCGCACTTCTGCAGCGTGGCCTTCTTCGGGCCACGCGCGGTTTTCCACAGGTCTTCGCCCTTGGCCTCGAACAACTCCGCCGGGTTGCCGTCTTCCAGCATCTTGCGGTACTCGGCGATGCCGTCAGCGGCGGTTTTTTGCGCGAAGGCACTGCCCGTGGCGACCAGGGTCAGCGCAGCGGCAACAGGCGTGAGGAACTTCATCGTGTGTCTCCTAAACCAAGCTTCCCGCCGCGGAACCGGCTTTGCCGGGCCGCTGGCGGACGGCCCCCTGGGGGGTAGCGAGCGCTAGCGAGCTTGGGGGCTCACGAAACCGTGGCTTCGTCCGTGCGCGTGTCGCCCTTGTTGTCTTTCCAATTCACGGTCACCTTGTCGCCCGCCTTGGCACCCTTGATGCTGAACTGCAGGAAAGGGTTCTTCGAAACCGACATGCCCCACTGCGCGCTCAGCACGGGCTTGCCGTTGAGCTGGGCCGTCACTTCCTGGATGAACCAGGCGGGAATGGGCTTGCCGGCTGCGTCCTTGCGCAGGCCGGTTTCCATTTCGTGGCTCATGAGGACGCGAACGGTGGCCTTGTCGCCAGCCATCTGGGCGCGGATGCGCATCGGATCTGCCATGGTGTTTCTCCTTCGATTACTGTGTGTCTGTGTGATCAAGCGGCCGCCACGGAACCGGCTTTGCCGGGCCGCTGGCGGCGCCCCCTTGAGGGGGAGCGCCGCAGGCGCTTCGGGGGTGGGTCATTCAGCCGCCGCAGCCGCCGAGCGTGACCTTGACTTCCTTCTGCGCGAACAGCACCTTGCCGTCGCCAATCATGGCCACTGCATAGACGTTGGACGACTGGCCCATCTTCACCCGGGTTGAGAAGTTGGCATCGACGGCATCGCTCACTTCGAACATCGCCGACATCACGCTCGGGTTCTTCTCGACCAGCACCAGCAGCCGCTTCACGCCAGGCAGCGACGTGGATACGCCCACCGGCACGACGGCGCCGTTTTCCGCGATGTCCGGGCCTGTGATCGTCACGTCCTTGCTTTCGGTCGGCGCGCTGCCGCCCAGCATCTTCACGAGATCGGCCATGGTTTTCACTTCAAACGCGGCCGTGTTGTAAGCGGCATGTGCGACCTGCGGCAGCAGTCCTGTGGTGGCCAGCAGCGCGGCCACCTTGGCCGAATGGGACAGCAGTTCTCGGCGGTTCAACATCTTGGACTCCTTCATGCGTAGAGGGTAATGAATGGTGATCACGGGCTGCAGCGGACGAACCCGAGGGGTGCAACTACTTCTTGGCGCCTGCCGCCAACCACTGGGCAATGAGCTTGGCCTCGCCATCTGACAGGGTTTGTGCGGGCATCGGAATGGCGCCCCAGATGCCCTGGCCGCCAGACTTGATCTTGCTGGCCAGATATGCCTCGGCATCCGCCCGAGCGCCATGCTTGGCCGCGATGTCACGGAAGGCCGGGCCGACGATCTTGGTTTCCACGCTGTGGCACACCATGCAGCTGTTCTTCTGCGCCAGGGCAAGCGCTGCGGCCGCTGGGTTGTCCGCGGTGGCGCGTGGTGTCACTGCGGCAGCGGCCGCTGCGGCCGCTGCCGCCCCTGGATTTGCCGCTGGGGGTTTGGTCGTGTCCGCACCACGTTGCGGTCCGACAAGCCGCTGCTGTTCGGCCAGATTGCCGTTATTGTTGCGCGCGAAGTCAGGCAGGAACGAAGCGACCTTCGCTTCGGTGGCGCAATTCTTCATGCAGGCGGCCACCTTCACGTCGGGCTTGCCGCCGTTACCCAGGCTCTTGCCGGGCCACAGGCCGTGGTCGGTGGTGACCCCGTTGCGGTTTGGCAGCAGCTGTTGCGCCTGGGCCATCGTCGCGTTGGACAACACGAAGTCGTCCGGCACGATGCCACCCATGTTCAGGAGGTAGGCAACGACCGCAAACACTTCATCCGTGCTCAGCGACTTCGGCGCCGTCCAGGGCATGGCGCGGTTGATGTAGTCCCACAGCGTGGACACGGTGGACACCTTCATCAGTGTCGTGCGCCCCGGAAAGGTCGAGTCATTCAGCCGCGCCACGTGTCCGGTCTTGACGTCGTCCTTGGTCGTACCGCCGACCAAGGGCGAGAACACCTCGTTGGCTTCGCCGAACACGCCGTGGCATGACGCGCACTTGCCCTCCCAGATGTCCTGGCCCTTGGCTACGGAACCCGAACCCTTGGGCAAGCCCTTGAAGTCAGGCCGCACGTCGATGTCCCAGGCCTGGACTTCCTTGGGTGTGGCTGCGCGGCCCACGCCGGGGTAGGTCGCCTGCGCTGAAGCTTCAAAACTCGCGCCAACGCTCGCGCCGAAGCTGACCACCGCCACGATCAGCGTCCTCAAAGACCGGCCGCGGTGCTCACGACAGCTGGACATTCTTCACCTCGCCACTTTCCTGGACCAACCACGACTGGATGGCGTTGTTGTGATAAATCGAGCGCGTGCCGCGAACCGCACGCAGCTGCTTGTAGTTGGGCTGCACATAGCCGGTTTCGTCCATCGCTCGGCTCTGCACGATGGTGGGCTTGCCGTCCCAAACCCAGTCCACCGAGAAGCGCGTCAGGCATTTGCTCATCACAGGATCTTGCAGGCGCGCGGTCTTCCAGTTCTGCCCGCCGTCCACCGAGATGTCGACCCGCTTGACCTTGCCGCGGCCCGACCAGGCCAGACCGCTGATCTGAAAGAACCCGTTATCCAGCAGAACCTGGCCGCCGGATGGCGTCGTGATCACGCTCTTGCATTCCTGCGTGCTGCTGTACTGTCGATGCTGGCCACCGGGCATCAGGTCGATGTAGTGGACGGCCTCGTCCTTGGCGCCGTAGGGCTGGTCACCCACCTCGATGCGGCGCAGGTACTTCACCCAGCTCACGCCTTGCACACCGGGCACCACGAGGCGCAAGGGGTAACCGTTTTCCGGGCGCAGCATCTCGCCGTTCTGGCCGTACGCGACGAAGACTTCGCCGCTCTCGATCAATTCCATCGGCACCGTGCGCGTCATCGACGAGCCGTCGGCGCCCTCGGCCAGCACATAGCGGCCCCGCTTGTAGTCCACACCCGCCATGTCGAGCAGGATCTTAAGCGGCACGCCGGTGAATTCGCTGCAGCTGAGCATGCCGTGGGTGTATTGGCAGGTGGGCACTGCGACGTTGCCCCATTCCATGCCGGTGTTGGCGCCGCACTCGATGAAGTGGAAGCGGCTGACCGATGGCAGCCGCATGATCTCGTCCACCGTGAAGACCAGCGGCTTCTTCAGCATCTTGTCGTCCGAGCCGTTGATCATCAGACGGTGCTTGGACGGATCGACATCCCACCAGCCCTGGTGGTGCCGTTCGAAGTGCAGGCCGCTGGGTGTGACGATGCCGAACAGGCTTTGCAGCGGCGCAAATGACACGGACGCCTGGGTGGTCTGCGTCAGGCCCGGGCTGGGCCGGCGCTGCACGTTCGATTCGTATTTCGACGGCTTGCCGTAGCCGTCCGTGGCCACGGCCTGACCCAGGCCCTTGCTGTGGGCCGGCAGTTCCAGGATGTTGGGGTCGCCGCCCTCGGTGGGCACCGGGTTTGCCTGCGCCAGGGCGGAAGGAACGGCAGCGCCTGCGAGCGCGGCAGCAAAGGCGCCGCGCACGAAGTTGCGCCGACCAGCCTTCGCTTCGGCAAAGACCGTGCGCACGCCTTCAGGGCTGATGAAGTTTTCCGGTGCCTTGATCAGGCGGCCGGAAGGGTGATCTTGAGAACTCACTGCTGCTCCTGTGGCAAAGATTTCATGTCGCCTCCAAACCGCCTCGGCGACCGATTCCTGACTTGCGCCCAACTTCGTCGAGCCGACTCTTGCGCTTCAGCGCCTGGCACAGCCGGCGAACCTCCGCATGCTCGACCCGGTAGAAGATCTGCGCTCCCGTCCTGCGCCGCGCCAGCACGCCGCCCCGGTACAGCATCCCCAGGTGTTGCGACCTGTTGGATTGCCTTACCGCCACCTGTTCCAGCAGTTCACTCACGTTGCGTTGGCCTTCGATCAGTGCGCAAATGATCCTCAACCGGGTGTGTGCCGACAGCAGGCCGAACAACTCGGCGGCCAGGTTGAACGCGCGGTCCTCAGCACTGAACAACATGGACCGTGTATCCGGATATGCAAGTGCGGGGATATTAGCGACGACGAATGGAACGAACCTAGGGGCTTTCCCTTGAGGGGATGCGACCCGAGGAGCGCGCCCTGGCACCAAGTCAGCCATGCACGCCACTGTCATTCATCATCACAATACAATTTATTAAAGCATCGTATGATGCACATCAAATGCTCACCAACACAAGCTCCCCTGGTCGGCCGGTCCCGATGCGCACAGGCTTGCTGGCCCGGCCATCGCCGGCGACCGCGCCATCGATGGACCTGCACGCCCGTGCAGGGGAAGCTGCAGCGCTGCTGAAGGCACTGGCGAATCCCGACCGTCTGCTGTTGCTTTGCCAGTTGGTGGGCGGTGAGCGCAGCGTCGGCGACCTGGGCGCATTGGCCGGCATCGAACAACCTTCGTTGTCGCAGCAGTTGGGCGTGCTTCGCGGTCAACGTCTCGTAGCCACCCGGCGCGATGGCAAGCAGGTGATCTACCGCATCGCGTCGCCTGCCGCCCTGACGGTGCTGGAGGCGCTCTACGGGCTGTTCTGTGATCCGGCTCAGGCGCCCCCTGTGGCCAAGGCCGGCCGTGCACCTCGCCGTTCAGCTGGAAGCACCGCCACTCGCACAAGCAAGAAGGTGGCATGAGCATCGACTGGAGCCACTTCACGCCGTGGGCGTCACTGTCCGGTGGCGTCCTCATTGCTTTGGCGACGGCGCTCTATCTCTTTGGCAATGGGCGCATCGCCGGGATCGCGGGCATCCTGGCCAGCCCCTTGCGCGCCGTGATGGTCGGCACCAGCTTGCGGCCAGACGCCAATCGGCTGCTGTTCGTGCTCGGGCTACTGCTCGCACCCTGGTGCTGGCGCCTGGTGTCGCCGCTGCCGACGGCCTCTGTCGACGTCGGCAACCTCGGATTGATCGTCGCCGGCCTGCTGGTGGGCATCGGCGTCCGCATGGGCAATGGCTGCACCAGCGGCCACGGTGTTTGTGGCCTGAGCCGCCTTTCGATGCGTTCGCTGGTGAACGTCCTCGCCTTCATGGGCGCGGGTTTTCTCACCGTGTTCGTGCTCCGGCACCTGATGTGAATCGATTCATGGGCAACGTCTTCGGCTTTGTGAGCGGTCTGGCCTTCGGACTGGGGCTGATCCTGGCGGGCATGACCGATCCGCTCAAGGTCAAGGGCTTTCTCGATCTGGCGGGCGCGTGGGACCCGAGCCTCGCGCTGGTGATGGGTGGCGCGATCGCGCTGGGCGTGTTCGTCTTCGCTCGCGCGGCCAGGCGTGAGCGCTCCTGGACCGGCGCTGCGATGGAGATCCCGGCCATCCGCACGATCGATCGCCGCCTTGTGCTGGGCGGCGTCCTGTTTGGCGCCGGCTGGGGTATCGCCGGCTTCTGCCCGGGGCCGGCCCTGGTGGCGCTGGGCAGCGGGATGGGGGCTGCCGGGGTCTTTGTGGCGGCCATGCTCGCGGGCATGGTCCTGCACGACAAGCTCTTGGTGCAGCGATGAGCGGTCAACGTCGACGGGAAGTCGTGGGGCAGGGTCTGGCTTCGTTGGGTCTGGTGCTGGTGGCACTGGCCTTGCCGGTTTCGGCCTTGGCGCAAACCGGGCCGGTCAGCTTGGACCAGGCCCGTGCGGAGCATGAAGCTGGCAAGGCATTGCTCGTTGACATCCGCGAACCTGATGAGCACGCCGCGGGCGTGGCGCCTGGCGCTCGTCTGTTGCCCATGCGCCAGCTGTCCGCAAGACTTGCTGAACTGCCGCGGGATCGTCCTGTCCTGCTGATCTGCAACACCCAGAACCGATCGCGCGCCAGCTTTGATGCCCTGCGCGAACGCGGCTGGACCCATCTGCGCTTCGTCAACGGTGGCATGAGCGAGTGGAACCGCCGTGGCTGGAAGACCGTCAAGCCCGGCGGCTGATCCGCGCCCCATACCGAAAGTCCCGAACATGCTCATCTTCCGACAGCTTTTCGACGCAGCGTCTTCCACCTACACCTACCTGCTGGGAGATTCGGATTCCAGTGAGGCCGTGTTGATCGATCCGGTCTTCGAGAACGAGCGCCGCGATCTGGCCCTGCTGCGGGAACTCGGCCTGCGGCTGGTCGCCACGTTGGACACGCACGTGCACGCCGACCACGTCACCGCCGCCTGGCTGCTGAAGCAGCGCTGCGGCAGCCAGATCCTGTTGTCCGAAAACTCGGGCGCGGCCAACGCCGACCGCATGCTCAAGCATGGCGACAAGGTCGGCTTCGGTTCTCGACACCTCGAGGTGCGCGCGACACCGGGCCATACCAGCGGCTGCCTGAGCTATGTGCTCGACGACCACAGCATGGCCTTCACGGGCGACAGCCTGCTGATCCGCGGCTGCGGCCGCACGGACTTTCAGCAGGGCTCGCCGGCCCAGCTGTTTCGCTCGGTCAAGGATCAGATCCTGTCCTTGCCTGCCGCCTGCCTGCTGTACCCGGCGCACGACTACCGCGGGCTGACGGTCACCAGCGTCGGCGAGGAACAGCGCTACAACCCGCGTCTCGGCGGCGACGTGGACGCCTCGGACTTTGCGGGCTACATGAACAACCTCGGCTTGCCGCACCCCAAGCTGATGGACATTGCCGTGCCGGCGAACTTGCGATGCGGGCAACCGGATGCGATGTCAACACCGCCCGTTGAGCCCGGTTGGGCGCCGCTGACCTGCAACTTTGCCGGCGTGTGGGAGATCCAGCCGACTGCGCTGGAGGAGCGGATCGCCGGCGGGTCGGTCGACGAGATCCAGCTCGTCGACGTGCGCGAGCCCGCAGAGTTCACCGACGTGCTGGGTCACATCCGCGGCGCGCGGCTGCTGCCGCTGTCCCAACTGGCAGCGCGAACCAACGAGGTCCAACGCGATCGACCGGTGGTGACCGTTTGCCGCTCTGGGGCGAGATCCGCACAAGCCACCGTGCTGCTGCAAAAGGCCGGATACACACAGGTTGCCAACCTGGCGGGGGGCATGCTGCGCTGGCGTGCCGAAGCCTTGCCTGTCGAGGCCGGAGCCGATTGATCAGATCACTTGCAGATGACTACGGTCGCTGCAACGGAACCCTCGTTGCTGCAGGACCCTGACTCGAATGAAGAAGGAAAGCCCATGGACACCCTGAACCCAACCGCCCTGTCGCGTCGCACAGCCATGCTCGGTCTGACCGGCCTGGCGCTCGCCGGCTCGTCAAGGGTGGCAGCAGTCAACCCGGCGACGGTGCCCGAGCCCAAGCGCAGCAAGTTCGGCCTGTATCTTGAGGCGAAGGACGTGCCGGCTTTCATCGATGCCAATGGCGGGCCCACCAAGGTGCTGTTCCTGGACGTCCGCACCCGTGCCGAAGCGATGTTCGTCGGCATGCCGACCACCGTGGATGCGCTGGTGCCGTTTGTCGAGGTGCAGGAGTTGATGAGCGACTGGGACACGCAGCGCGGGGCCTACAAGCTCGAACCGATGCAGGATTTCGTGCCCGAGGTCTCGCGCCGGCTGCAGGCCAAGCAACTGACCAAGGCCGACACCGTGGTCCTGATGTGCCGCTCGGGCGACCGCAGCGGGCGCGCCGCCACAAGGCTGGCGGAGGACGGCTACACCAAGGTCTATTCCGTGGTTGACGGCTTCGAAGGTGACCTGTCGGCAGAGGGAAGGCGCGATGTCAATGGCTGGCGCAAAGCCGGACTGCCCTGGAGCTACAAGCTCGACAAGGCCAAGATGTACTTTGCGCATTGAGCCGGACCGGCACTTGAAGCCGCCAGCGTGCGAATGGCGGCAAGCGTGACATCTTCGTTGCAACTGGGGCCGCTGGCCTTGCCCCTGCCCCCGCTGGTGTTGGCGGTTGCCGCAATGCTCGCCTTGGCGGTGGGCAAACGACTTGGCCGCAGCGTGGGGGTCGATGCCGAGCCCGCGCTGTTGCGCATGTTCCTGCTCGGGCTGGTGGCGTCGCGCCTCGGCTTCGTCTGGGAGTGGCGGGCCGTCTACCTCCACGAACCCCTGGGCATCCTCGATATCCGCGACGGCGGCTGGGAGGCAGTTGCCGGCTTTGCGGCAGCCTGCCTGTATGGCTTGGTTCTCGTGCAGCGACAGCCCGCGTTGCGCAAGCCCCTCATGGCCGCCACGTTCGCGCTGCTGGTGAGCTGGAGCGCAGGCGAGGTCGCCATCGCGACAGGGACGGGCGGCTCTCGTCAACCGTTGCCGGCGATCAGTCTGCCGGCGCTGGATGACAAGACTGTCGAGTTGGCCGGCTTCGTCGGCAAGCCAACCGTCGTCAATCTGTGGGCCACCTGGTGCCCACCCTGTCGTCGGGAAATGCCGCTGCTGCAACAGGCGCAGGCCGCACATCCGGAGCTGCATTTCGTGTTCGTCAACCAGGGCGAGGCGCGCGATGTCATCTTGCGTTACCTGCAGGGACAGGGCATGGTGCTGCAGAACGTGCTGATCGATGAGCGGAAGGCGACGGGCGCTGCGTTCAACGAACAGGCTCTGCCGACAACGCTCTTCTTCGATGTGAAGGGACGTCTGGTGTCGACCCGCGTCGGAGCGCTTTCTGAGGCCACGCTTGGGGAACGCCTTGGCGCGATCCAAGATCCAGCGCCGGGGCCAGTGCCCGGCCCGCGATAGTGCCGATGGCGTGAGTTTCGACAGCAGGGCCTGAAATACCCATGGCGCTTTCCTTCTTGATCATGTGTCGCCTATGTCCCGGCTTGCAGATTCACTCGGTTACCCGGTACACGCCATCGAATGAGCGCCACCTTCATTGCGTCGTTCACCACAAGGCACGAGAACATCGCGAAGCCAAGAATGGATAGCATCTGCAGCGTCGGCATGGGTTTCAGATCCGCCAACCCGGCGAAGGTCAGCGCAGTGCCCACCCCTGCATCTGCGGCGAGTGCGCCCATCAGCGTCTTGCTCGGCCAGGTCGCCCCGAACCACCGGCGCTCGCGCGCGGAGATGATCGAGAAGACGGCGAAGTACAGCAGTGTCAGGAAGCTGAAGGTGTACAGGGCCTGGCTGTCGGTGGCCAGCCCGAACCTGGACCAGGCGAACCACAAGGCGATGAGCGCCTCCGAGACCATGGCGATGCCCAGGATGACGGACACGCTGACGAAGCCGCCGATGTTCCAAGTCTCCGGCTGGCCCGATGGCCGCACGTGGTCGGTGGCGAGCGCGATCTTGGCGAAGTCCGTCATGAACACGAGCAGCAGCATCGCAAAGGCCGAGACGACGAACTTGCCGGTGACCACGAAGGCGATGGCCACGAAAGCGGCCTTCAGGATCGTCCGGCTGATCTTGTTGATGATCCAGGTCAGGATGCGCTGGTAGATCGTCCGGCCCTGTTCGACCAGGGCGACGATGTTGGTCAGGCCCGGTTCGGTCAGCACCACGCTGGCGGCGCCCTTGGCCACGTCGGTGGCCGAACTGACGGCAATGCCGACCTCTGCCTGGCGCAGGGCCGGCGCATCGTTGACGCCGTCACCCGTCATGCCGGTGACGTGACCCGCTGCCTGCAGGCGCTGCACGACGATGTACTTGTCTTCCGGGAACACCTCGGCAAAGCCATCGACGCCGCCCAGGAGGTCAGCAGCCTTGTTGCCCGGCTGATCGCCCGCGGCTTTCAGGTCGGACACACGCTGGATGTTGGTCAGCCCGACGCCCTGTGCGATGTCCCGGGCGACAGCCAGTGCGTCGCCGGTCAGCATCTTCACCGAGATGCCCAGGCCGCGCAGCGAAGCGATGAGGGCCTTGGCATCCGGGCGCGGCGGATCGAACAGCGTCACCAGGCCGACCAGCACGGGCGTGCCGGTCTCTGGGCCGCGCGCCACCGCCAAGGTCCGGTAGCCCTTGGCAGCAGCATCGCTGACCCGGGCTTCCAGTGCGGTGATCTCGGGTGCCGTCAGAGCGCAGGCCTCGGCGAGTGTTCGTACCGCGCCCTTCATCACACGAAAGCGATGTCCATCCCGCTCGACCACGGCCTCGGTACGGCGGGTCTTCGCGTCGAAAGGTGCGAATGAAACGGGGGTGAGCTTGGGCTGGCCGGCGAAGACTCTTCGGGCCTTTGCCTCGGCAAGGAAGGCAAGGTCGATCGGGTCCTGATTCGCTTCCTGTGACGCGAGCGCGCCAGCGAACAGTACTTCGACCTCAGTGGCCTTGCCGAGTGGAATCACGCCTGTGACGGCCAGTTGGTTCATCGTGATCGTGCCGGTCTTGTCCACGCACAACACGTCCATCGTCGCCGCGTCCTCGGTGGCGCTCAGGCGTGTCACCAGCACGCCGCGACGGGCCAATTCCTTGGCCCCCACGGCCATGCTGACGGTGAACATCACGGGCAGTGCGACCGGCACGGCACTCATCAGCAGAACAAGCAGCAGCGGCACCATCTCGATCAACGGCACGCCGCGGGCGAGCGACAACCCCATCACCCCGATCAGCAGCGTGCCGACGATGACGAAGAGCCAGCGCACCAGCTTGGCGACCACGGCTTCGATGTGCAGCTTGGGGCGCGCCTTCTGGACGAGTTCAGTGGTCTTGCCGAAGGTGGTCTGCGCGCCGGTCAGCAGCACCACACCGTTGCCCTCTCCGCGGCGCACGACGGAACCCGATGACAACATGTCGCCGGCCGCCTTGTCGGCATCCTTCGATTCACCGGTGAGCGCCGACTGATCGATGGTGAGCGGGCCATCGAGCAGGCGCACGTCCGCCGGGATGATGTTGCCCGCGCGCATGCGCACCACGTCGCCCCGGACCAGTTCACGCGCCGGCAGGGACTGCCAGCTTGCCTCGCGCAGGACCCGTGCATTGACACGCAGCCTGCGCCGCAGCGCTTCAACGACGCCGGCGGCACGATGCTCCTGCCAGTAGCTCAGCGCCGCATTGAAGATCTGCAGCGTGGCCACCACCACAAGGTCGGAGTACTTTCGCAGGAATGCGGACAGGATCAGGATCAGTTCCAGCATCCATGCCGACACACCCCAGAACTTCCCCATGAACTGGCGCAGGGGGCGTGCCTTCTGCTCAGCAACTTCGTTGTAGCCGTGTTCCCTGCGTCTCGCTTCGACCTGGGTCTGCGTCAGGCCGACGAGCGGATCGACACCGAGTGTCTTGAGCATCTCGGGGATGGCTGCGCTCGCGTTGGCTGGCGCAGGGCCGGGATCCGGATGGTCCGACTGCTGTGAACTCGATTCAGTCATTGGGACAGCTCTCCGGCCATCGTCGTTCTTCCCAAGCGTTGTCGCGCAGGTTCCGCGCACTGTCCGTGCGTTGACACACGCTGGGCGCATCGGCCCGAAGCTGATGGTGGATCAGTCGGTCCGCATGCCATGTGGGACGGGGCCGTCAAATCGAGCCGCACGGCAGCTCGATGCAGGAAGACCGTCAGTCAGCTGCTCGAGACGAAATGCACCGCCAGGGCCAGAGCCACCACGGCCAGCACGAAGTTGAGCCAGACGCCCAGATTGGTCCAGTAGCCCCGAGATCCGCAGATCATGGTGGGCCTGGTCGGCAAGGCCGAGGTGAAGGCCGTTGCCGACGAAGCCGAGCAGCGGCTGCGACGCGTGTGCAGCAGCCTGGGTGGGAAGACTTCGCCTACATGAACCTTCGCCCTGTCTGAGGCCTTCCCATTTCCCAAGATCGGATACGGCCTGCGAAGTCGTTGATGCATTGACAGGCCACCTGGTGGTGGCGGGTGCGGACGTGTGCTCCTTCGCCGAGAGGAGTCTTCTCTAGGCTGCGCTCGGAGCACCAGGCGGTGCCCGTTCATGCAATCTGTCGAGAGGCATCCTGCGCATCAGCGGACTGCGGTCGGCACATTGAGGCCGAATGAACGCGCCACATCTTCGTTCACGACCACATCCACTTGTTTGGGCCCGATCCAGGAAAGATCACTCGGTCGCTTTCCTTGCAGCATGGGGATCATCTGTTCGACAGCGCCCCTGCGGTAATAGGGAACGATGTTGACACCCACCGTGGCCACACCGCCCATGTCGGTGTATCCACCCGGCGTGTCCATGACGATCGGGAATCGACGCAACGTAGCGGCTTGCGCGATTTCCTGCCGGATCGCATACGTGTCGGGCCCAAGCAAACCGATAGCGATCTGCGCCTTTTCGGCAAGGGCTTGTGTGATCGCGCCGTCGAGGTCTTCCGCCCGCGTCGCCGGCATCAGAACCAAGCGAACGCCCTTTTCATTCGCAACACTTGTCCACTCAGTCAACAGCCGGACATGCGTGGCGTTTTTCGGGTTGTAGAGAATGCCAAGGGTGTGGAGCTTGGGGACAAACTGGCTGACTCGATCGAGTTGCTGCGCGATGCCCGTCGGCAGAAAGCTGTAGACGCCGATCACATTGCTTTGCGGGTGGATCAGCGTGGAGGTCAGACCCGCCTTGATCGGATCATCCTGCACCGAGATGCACAGCACCGGCACCGCAGTCGTCGCAGCTTTTGCGGCTGCACAACCTGGCGACGACGACACGACAAGAATCTCGACGTTGTTCTTCAAGACGTCCTCGACCAGGGCGGGCATCTTGGACATGTCCCCTTCGGCCGTTCTAAACACCACATCCATGGTCTTCCCATGAACGTAGCCCGATTCGCCGAGCGCATTGAAGAACGTTCTGTTCGTGATGGCCATGTTTTCAAAGCCTCCAGCACCCGCGACAAAACCCACGCGTCTGAGCCCCGCATCGGATGGCGTCTGAGCATATGGCTGTCGCGTCGCGCAGCCGGCCAGCAGCGTCGCGGTGGCCATGGCCATCGCTAACAACTTGACAATGAACTTCACGGGTTCGCTCCTCAATGGATCAGGTTTGCAAGGGTCAATCGGTCAGCACGCCGGTCTCGCTCGGCTGGGCGTGAGGCGGCGTCGGGCGACCGGGTGTTGGACATCGACCTGCAGTAGAGCAAGACAGAGCGGGCCCTGTAAGATGGCCAGAGCTTTTTGACCATAACCGGGCGCTATGGATGAAGCTTGCGCAAATCCGAGATTTCCTCGCTGTGATCGAGTGCGGCAGCATCTCTGCCACGGCTCGCAAACTGGGCGTTTCGCAGCCCGGGCTGACCAAAAGCCTGGGCTCGCTGGAGGCCGAACTCGGCGCCGCTTTGCTCAAGCGCACACCGACCGGCGTCACGCTCACGCGCCAGGGACTGGCCTTCCATGTGCGAGCGCGCGCCGGGTACGCGGAGTTGTCCAAGGCGCAGGAAGAAGTCGCGCGAGGAACCAAGGCGCAAGTTGCGCTGGGATTCGGCCCCTTCTTTGCCACGCAGATCGTTCCGCAAGCGGTCATGCGCTTTCGCGAGAAGTTCCCGGACGTCGAGTTGCGCTTGGTGGAAGGTCTGGGGCACACGACACGGCCTCTCCTGCGCGATGCGACCCTGGACATGGTCTTGGCGCCACGGGCGCCGCAGGCGCGGGACGATCCGGCGATTCGCTTCAAACCCGTCGCGCACCTCAGCCAAATCGTCGTGGCGCGCCGCGGTCATCCATTGGCCGGCGCACGTTCGGCAGTTGCGCTGAAATGCGACGAATGGCTTTGCGTTGTGCGGCGCGAAGCAACGGCGGAGGCACTGCGAGGGATTGGTGTCCCAGACCCGAGGCGAATCACAGAGTGCGAATCGTTCAGCGCAATGCTCACGCTGTTGGTCGGTTCGGACATGCTGGCCGTGGTGCAGCACCCTTTCCTGGACCTGCCCCACGCGGCCCAGCACGTTCAGGAGATTCAGATTGCCGAGCATTTACCCGGGCTCACCGCGGGGCTTCACACGCGCGCCGATGCGCCGCTGACGCGGCCCGCCGCCGCGTTGGCTCGATTACTGTCAGATATCGGTCGCACGCTACTGAAGAGGCCCTGAGCGGCCGCACCTTGGCAAGGCCTTTCACGCTGGCGTTGCTCGGCGTGCTAACGCGCGGGCATCTGGCTGCGTCACGCACGGCATGCGTTGAACGAGACCAGGCCGCCGCGGAACTGCGCGGACTTCACCCATGACGCCCCGGTATCGCCAAGAAGCTTTGCACATCTGACAAGGCGCTTGTCGTCATGCTCTACTGCACGCCCATGTCCGACGCCACCTCTTCCGACGCCGCTTCACGCCGGACCGGCGCCCGGCCCGACATCGTCTTCATCATGGCCGACGACCTCGGCTACGCCGACCTGGGTTGCTACGGCGGGCGCCAGGCCAGCTTTGGCGCAGTCTCGCCGCACATCGACGCACTGGCTGCCCAGGGCATGCGATTCACGCGCGGCTGCGCCAACTCGCCCGTCTGCTCGCCCACACGGTTCGCGCTGATGACCGGCCGCTGGCAGTACAGGCTGCGCGGCGCGGCCGAAGAACCGATCAACAGCCGATCGCGCGGCAGCAGCACGCTGGGCCTGCCACCGCAGCATCCGACGCTCGCTTCCTTGCTGCTCAGCCTGCACTACACCGCGCCCCACTGGCCCTGGGAGACGCGCGACGATGCCCATGTGCCCGCGCAGATCGGGTCGCGCCCGTTCCATCTCGACGGCGGCAACATCCACACCTACCGCCGCATGATCCATCACATGGACGAGGGCATCGGGTGCGTCGTGCAGACGCTGCGCGAAGTGGGTCGACTCGACAACACGCTGCTCGTCTTCACCAGCGACAAAGGTGGCGAACGCTACTCGGACAACTGGCCTCTGGTTGGCGGCAAGATGGACCTGACCGAGGGTGGCATCCGCGTGCCCTGGATCGCGCATTGGCCGGCGCGTGTTCCCGTCGGCGTGGTCAGCGATCAGCATTGTCTGACGATGGACTGGACGGCCACCCTGATCGCCGCAGTCGGTGCCGTCCCCGCTGCCGACTACCCGCTGGACGGCCTGTCCTTGCTCCCGGTGTTGACCCGTGCGCAGCCCGCGTTCGCGCGCCCCATGCGATGGCGCATGAAGCACCGTAATCAGCGCGCCTTGCGTGATGGCCGCTGGAAGAACCTGACCGACGACGGCAACGAATACCTGTTCGATGTCGAGGCCGATGAACGCGAACGCGCCAACCTGGCCGCTCGAGAGCCTGAACGCCTGCTGGCCATGCGGCTGGCCTGGCACGCCTGGAACGAGGCCATGCCGCCGATCCCGGACGACGCGACCGTGAGCCTCGGCTACTCGGTCGCGGACATGCCGCAGAGATGACCCCCCAACGAGCGCCACACACCATGACACCCATCCGCCTGTTGATCGCCACAGCCCTCGCGCTGACGGCCGCCCAGAACCTGCATGCCCAAGGCGGCTGGCCTGACAGGCCCGTGCGCATCATCGTCCCGCTGCCGCCGGGCGGCCCTTCGGACATCGTGCTGCGTGCCGCCATCGAAAAGATGCAACCCGTCTTGAAGCAGCCCCTGATCCTCGACAACAAGCCAGGCGCAGCGGGCAACCTCGGCGCGGCTGAAGCCGCACGCGCCGCGCCCGACGGCCAGACCTGGCTGTGGACGACCGACACGCTGCTGACGGTGAACCCGCATGTCTATCCGAAGCTGGGCTTCAATCCCGAAGACCTGGTGCCCGTGATGCGCGCCAGTGCCTTCAGCCAGACACTGGTGTGCAACCCGGGGCTCGGACTGAAGACCGTGGCCGATCTGGTGCGACTGGCGAAGGTGAAGCCCCTGAGCTACGCTTCCGGTGGCGCCGGGTCACCCGGCCATCTCACCACCGAACTCTTCAAGCACGCTGCCGGCATCTACATGACCCATGTGCCGTACAAGGGCCCAGCGCCCGCCGTGCAGGACGTGATGGGCGGCCACGTCGATTGCGGCTTTCTCGCCGGGCCGACCGTGCTCCCGCAAGTACGCGCCGGCAAGTTGGTGGCGCTGGCGGTCTCTGGAGCAAAGCGCTCGCCACTGATGCCGGAAGTGCCCACCGTGGCCGAGGCCGGCTACCCTGGATTCGACGCGACATTCTCTCTGGTGCTCTTCACGCCCAGGGGAACGCCGAAGGCCATCGTCGACACCATGTTCAAGGTGCTTGAAGCAGCGCTCAAACATCCCGACGTCATCGAGAGGCTGCGTCAGAGCGACCAGGCGGTGGTTGCTGATACGTCCGAGGCCAGTGCCGTGCGGCTGGCGGCTGACGCCAAGACCTGGGGCGAAGTCGCCAGACGCATAGGCCTCCAGGTGGATTGATGGAGTGTGGCGCGCCGGACGGCCGGTTGTCCGGTGCATGTCGGGAGGCTGCCCATACCCAACGTCAGCAGTTGGCCTATAGCGGGTTCTCCCTATGGGCGCCGTAACCTGACCGTCCATGAGCGAGGCCCAAACATCGGAGGTCAGGTTCCTGGTTCCACCGCGTAGTCACGCTGTCGGCCAGGAGCCGTCCTTCCCGGCTCGCTCGAAGATTCCGACTCAGCGTCGCTGCGCAGTGCAGGTTTCTGGCTACGAATCTGGACCACTCGTTGGCTCAAGTCGGCCACTTCCGGTCATAGGATCGATCAGGAAATCGCCACGCCGATGACCGGTTTCAAAGTACAGCCGCCATAGGGCGACAGCCGCTCGAACGTGGCGCTTCTACAAAGCAGTCGCTCACGGTCGTGCGGCCCTGATTGATACCCGATGCAGGCGGGACGTCA
>CAIJPE010000402.1 GCA_903822435.1 uncultured beta proteobacterium
CGCCCGGCTGGCGCGCATCGGTGGCTGGCAGATCGACCTGAAGCCGCACGCGCTGCGCTGGTCGCGCGAATTGCGCGGCATCCTCGACATCGCCCAGGGGGAGCTCGCCACGCTGGAAACCCTGCTGGCCTTGTGCGCCCCGGCCGACCGTGCAGCGCTGGCCCAGGCCCTGGCGGCGGCCGAGCTGGGCATGCCCTTCGAGATCGAGATCGACATGTGCAGCGCCATGGGCCGGCCCATCCGGGCCCTGGCCGTGGGCCATGCCGAAGGGCCGCCCGGTGCCGTCACCAGCGTCAACGGAGTGCTCCAGGACATCACCAGTCAGCACATCGTGCGGGGCCAGCTGAGCGACCTGACCGAGCGTCTGGCCATGGCCAACGACGCCGGCGGCATCGGCGTGTGGGACTGGGATCTCCTGCTAGGCACCGTGCACTTCGATGCCCGGCTGTGCGACATCCTGGGCGTGCGGCAGCAGCCCAGCGGCGGGCTGACCGAGGGGCTCATGCCCCACCTGCGGCCGGCCGCGCGGGTGCAGTGGCAGGCGGCGCTGGCGCATGCCCTGGACCGGCTGGAGCCCTTGAACGTCGAGCTGCTGTGCGAGCCCCCTGCAGCGGCCCAGGGTGCCGAGCGCTGGCTGCACATCACCGGCCGGGCCCACGCCGACGCCACCGGCCGCGTGGTGCGGCTGATCGGCTGCGCCTGGGACAGCAGCCCCGTGCACGAGGCCATGCGCCTGCTCGCCGCCAAGGAGGCCGCCGACAGCGCCAACCAGGCCAAGAGCGCCTTCCTGTCGCGCATGAGCCATGAGTTGCGCACGCCGCTCAACGCCATCCTGGGGTTTTCGCAGCTCATGCGGCTGGAGGCCGATGCGGGCGACCTGGTGGTCAAGCCGCACCGTGTCGAGCTGATCGAGAGCGCCGCCCGGCACCTGCTGGAGCTGGTCAACGAGGTGCTCGACGTCTCGCGCATCGAGTCCGGCCGGCTCGCCCTCAAGCTGGTGCCGTGCGACCTGAACCGACTGGTGGCCGAATCCACGGCGATGGTCCAGGGCCTCGCGGCGCGGCACCAGGTGGCGCTGACCGACCAGGTCCGGTCGCGGCCCCGTTTCCACGTCATGGGCGACCCGCTGCGGGTCAAGGAAGTGCTGATCAACCTGCTGTCCAACGCCGTCAAGTACAACCGGGCGGGCGGCCAGGTGCGAATCGACGCCCGGCCGATGGGCCCCGATATGCTGGTGGAGGTCACCGATACCGGCTGCGGCATGGACGACCAACAACTGGCGGGCCTGTTCCAGCCCTTCGACCGGCTCGGGGCCGAGGCCTCGGGCGTCGAGGGCTCGGGAATGGGCCTGTTCGTCAGCCGTCGCTTCGTCGAACTGATGGGCGGACGCATCGACGTCAGCAGCCGGCCGGGGGAAGGCACGGCCGTGCACGTGCGGCTGGCCGCGGCGCCGGGCACCGCCATGGGTTCGGGCCTGGCCTAGAGGCCGGCCCGCACCCCCCCTAGAACCCTGCCATCAGGCCGATGGCGCCGGTGGCGTTGGGCGTGCCCAGACCCGTCACCAGGTCATAGCCGGTGGTGGCGCCGCAGCCCATGCAGTTGCCGTTGCTGCCCTGCGTCACGTCGAGCAGCGTGGCGGCGTAGGTGGTGCCCGACGCCACCGACTTGTACAGCGAGGCCGACATCGTGCCCAGCGCGGCCTTGCCGGACGCGGCCCGCAGTGCGTTGGTGACGGCCAGCATGCCAGCCCACTGCGGGGTGCCGATGCTGGTGCCGCCGGCCACCAGCCAGCCGGTGTCGCCGGCGGTGGTGGGGGTCACGTAGATCAGCTGGCCGCTCTTGGGGTTGGCGTTGAAGGCCACGTCGGGCACGGCGCGCCGGGTGGGCGTGCCGACCTTGCCGTTGGTGGCCATCACGGTCAGCGCCGCCTGCCAGGCCGGCGCGGCGTTGAAGCTGCTGATGCCGCCGCCCGAGCCCAGCCACGCGGTCTCGCTGCGCGTGCCGGCACTGTAGGTGAGGGTCGAGCCCCCCACGGCCAGCACCTGCGACGACACCGCCGGCCAGGACACGCCGCGGCCGTTGTCGCCCGAGGCCGCCACGTAGGTGACGCCCGGCGCCGAGAAGACCGTGTCGTAGGCGCCCTGCCCGGCGTACTCGGCACTGCCGAAGCTCATCGACACCACGCTGGCGCCCAGCCTGCCGGCCAGGGTGATGGCGCCCATCAGGTCGGCGCCGCCAGCCGATGCCGCCTCGACCAGGATGATGCGGGCCATCGGTGCGATGGCATGCGCCCACTCGACGTCCAGCGAGCTCTCGGTCTTCCAGCTGAGGTTCGCGGCCGGGACCTGCGTGGCCATCAGCCCGCTCGCGCCGGCGTACACCACGGAGAAGGCGCAGCCCGAGCCTGCGGCGGCGCGCGGCAGCGGCATGGCGGCCGAGGGGCTGATGCTCTGCACGCTGCACGCGGCCAGGCCGAACTTCTGGCTGAAGACCGCCAGGTCGTTGGCGATGCTGGGGTTGTGGAAGGCGGTGATGATCGCGATGGTCTGGCCCGAGCCCTGGTACGCGCCCCGGTTGGACAGGCCTGCGGCGCCCAGCTTGTCCAGGCCGTAGGCGGCGCGGATCTGCGCCGGGGTGTAGTACGCGGTGACCGCCGCGGCCGCCGCGGCAGTGGCGGTCTCGCCGTTGCCGCCGGCCGACAGGGCCGCGCTGCGGCCGCCCAGGCTGCTGCTGCCGGGAGCTTGCAGGGCCGAGGCGTTGGAGCCGTCGGCGTCGATGTCGCTGGGTTCCGGCGGCGTGATGTCGGCCAGTTCGTACATCGGGCTGACCAGCGGCACGGCCACGTCGGTGTCTGCATCGCTGCCGGTGCCGTTGCCGCCGCCGCAGGCAGCCAACAGAACAGCCGATGCGATCGTGCAGAGGAGGGCGGGGCGGTGCAGGTTCATCGGGACGTCCGGTGGTGTCGAAGCGCCGACTTGAGGCTGGGGTTGCATCCGTCGACAACCAAATGCTACGGAATGTGTTTTGCGTGTGCCTGTTACAGGCCCCCCCGGTTCGTGCGTTCCTCCCGCGGTTTCAGGCCGATACATCTGAAACCGGGATTGCGAGCCTCACCCGGCCTTCACCTGGGGGGCGGCTATCATGGTCGGTTGCATTTGAGTCGTCCCCAAGCATGTCGCGTCCCCCATCCGAAGCCCCGGCCGAGCGGCCTGCAGACGTGCCGAGCCCGGCGCCGGGCCTGGCCATCGCCCGCCCGGCGCCGGGGGCCGGCGCCAGCCTGTTACAGGTTCGCGGGGCCCGGACGCACAACCTCAAGAACATCGACCTGGACATCCCCAAGCACGCGCTGGTGGTGATCACGGGCCTGTCGGGTTCGGGCAAGTCGAGCCTGGCCTTCGACACGCTGTATGCCGAGGGACAGCGGCGCTATGTCGAGAGCCTGTCGGCCTACGCGCGGCAGTTCCTGCAGTTGATGGACAAGCCCGATGTCGATGTCATCGAAGGCCTGAGCCCGGCCATCAGCATCGAGCAGAAGGCCACCAGTCACAACCCGCGCAGCACGGTCGGCACGATCACCGAGATCCACGACTACCTGCGCCTGCTCTATGCCCGCGCCGGAACGCCTTACTGCCCGGGCCACGACCTGCCGCTGCAGGCGCAGAGCGTCAGCCAGATGGTCGATGCGGTGCTGGCGATGCCCGAAGGCACGCGGCTGCTGCTGCTGGCGCCGGTGGTGCGCGACCGCAAGGGCGAGTTCGTCGAACTCTTCGAGGACATGCAGTCGCGCGGCTACGTGCGCTTTCGGGTGGGTTCCGACGGCAAGCCCGGCGAGGTGCTGGAGGCCGACGCCCTGCCCAAGCTCAAGAAGGCCGAAAAGCACGACATCGACGTCGTGATCGACCGACTGCGCACCCAGGAAGGCATCGGGCAGCGCCTGGCCGAAAGCTTCGAAGCCAGCCTGCGCATCGCCGAAGGCCGGGCCATCGCGCTGGAGGTCGATACCGGTCGTGAACACCTCTTCAGCAGCCGCTTCGGCTGCCCGGCCTGCAACTACTCGCTGTCCGAACTCGAACCCCGCCTGTTCAGCTTCAACTCGCCGGTGGGCGCCTGCCCGGCCTGCGCAGGCCTGGGCCAGGTCACCGTGTTCGACCCCGAGCGGGTGGTCGGCTTCCCCAGCCTCAGCCTGGCCGCGGGGGCCGTCAAGGGCTGGGACCGGCGCAACGCCTACACCTTCTCGCTGCTCGAACGCGTGGCCGAGCACTACGGATTCGACATCGAGCAGTCCTTCGAGCAGCTGCCCGAACAGGCCCGCCACGTGCTCTTGCACGGCTCGGGCGAGGAAGAGATCGAGTTCACCTACCAGGCCGAGAGCGCGGGCAACGCGTCGAGCAAGGGCACGGCCAAGGCCCGGTCGCGCAGCATCAAGCGCAAGCACCCCTTCGAGGGGATCATCCCCAGCTTCGAGCGCCGCCTGCGCGAGACCGACTCGGTGGCCGTGCGCGAGGAACTCTCGCGCTACCAGGCCGCGCGCCCCTGTCCGCAGTGCCACGGCACGCGGCTGCGGCGCGAGGCGCGGCACGTCTTCCTGCAGCACGCCGACAGTGTGGAGTCCGGCCGCAAGGGCAAGCCCATCTACGAGGTGGAACACGCCACCCTGGCCGCCGCGCTGGCTTACTTCGAGACCCTCAGGCTGGTGGGCGCGAAGGCCGAGATCGCCGACAAGATCGTGCGCGAGATCCGCAGCCGGCTGCGCTTCCTCAACGACGTGGGCCTGAACTACCTCAGCCTGGACCGCGGCGCCGACACGCTCAGCGGCGGCGAGGCCCAGCGCATCCGCCTGGCCAGCCAGATCGGCAGTGGCCTGTCGGGTGTGATGTACGTGTTGGACGAGCCCAGCATCGGCCTGCACCAGCGCGACAACGAAAGGCTGATCGGCACCCTCAAGCACCTGCGCGACCTGGGCAATTCGGTGCTGGTGGTGGAGCACGACGAGGACATGATCCGCGCCGCCGACCACGTGGTCGACATGGGCCCGGGTGCGGGCGTGCACGGCGGCCGCGTGATGGCCCAGGGCACGCCCGAAGAAGTGGCGGCCGACCCCGCCTCGCTCACCGGCCAGTACCTGGCCCACGTGCTGCGCATCGAGGTGCCCAAGCGCCGGCGCCCCGCCACGGGCTTCGGCGGCGCGCCGTTCCGCCTGGGCATCCAGGGGGCGCGGGGCAACAACCTGGACGATGTCAGCGTCGAGATCCCGGTGGGCCTGCTGACCTGCGTGACGGGGGTCTCGGGCTCAGGCAAGAGCACGCTGATCAACGACACGTTGTATGCCGCCGTGGCGCGCAAGCTCTACCAGAGCCACACCGAGCCCGCGCCGCACGACCGCATCGAAGGGCTGGAGCAGTTCGACAAGGTCATCAACGTCGACCAGAGCCCCATCGGCCGCACCCCGCGCAGCAACCCGGCCACCTACACGGGCCTGTTCACGCCCATCCGCGAGATGTTCGCCGAAGTGCCGGCTGCGCGCGAACGCGGCTACGGCGCGGGCCGCTTCAGCTTCAACGTCAGCGCGGCCAGCGGCGGCGGGCGTTGCGAAGCCTGCGAAGGCGACGGCGTCATCAAGGTGGAGATGCACTTCCTGCCCGACATGTACGTGCCTTGCGATGTGTGCCACGGCGCCCGCTACAACCGCGAGACGCTGGAGATCCTCTACAAGGGCCGCAACATCACGCAGGTGCTGGAGCTGACGGTGGAGGACGCCTTCGGCTTCTTCAACGCCGTGCCCAACATCGCGCGCAAGCTGCAGACGCTGCTGGACGTGGGCCTGGGCTACATCCGGCTGGGCCAGGCCGCCACCACGCTCAGCGGCGGCGAGGCCCAGCGCGTGAAGCTGGCTCTCGAGCTGTCCAAGCGCGACACCGGCCGCACGCTGTACATCCTGGACGAGCCCACCACGGGCCTGCACTTCCACGATGTGGGCATGCTGCTGAAGGTGCTGCACCAGCTGCGCGATGCCGGCAACACCATCGTCGTGATCGAACACAACCTGGACGTCATCAAGACGGCCGACTGGGTCATCGACATGGGCCCAGAGGGCGGCTCGGGTGGCGGCAAGGTGGTGGTGGCCGGCACGCCCGAAGACGTGGCCGCCCACGAGGGCAGCCACACCGGGCGGTTCCTGAAGGCGCTGCTGGCCGCATAAGGAGTCGCCTGCCGCGCTGCCGCAGTTCAACAAAAAAGGAGCCCCACGGGGCTCCTTCTCTCAAGTTGCCCGTGGTGCTGAACACCACTCGCAACATATCAGGCACCAGCGTCTGAGCCAGCTCCCCGCCGCGGATCCGGCTCTGCCGGTCCGCCAGCGAGCTTGGGAGCTACTTCAAATGCTTGCTGATTTCCTTGGTCATGCCGAACATGCTGATCGGGCTCACGCCGACCACGGCCTTGAGCTTGGCGTCGGCGTTGATCATGGTCCGCTTCAGCTTGTCCTGCAGCCCGTTCTTCTTGATGTACTCCCAGACCTTCTTGGTCACCTCGGTGCGCGGCAGCGGCTTGTCGCCGATGACCGCCGCCAGCGCGGCGCTGGGCGTCATGGCCTTCATGAACGAGGCGCTGGGGGTGCGCTTGACGGCCGGGGCCTTCTTGGCTGCGGCCTTCTTCGCCGGAGCGGCCTTCACGGCCACCTTCTTGGCGGCCGTCTTCACCGGGGCCTTCTTTGCAGCGGCCTTCTTGGCCGGAGCGGCCTTCTTCGCGGGAGCTTTCTTCGCAGTTGCCATTTGGATGGACTCCATCAGTTGATGAGGGATGTCACTTGCCGCGCAGCTCTCGAAAGCTGCCCGTGGTTCACGGCGCTTCTCGGACCTGTCTGTCATGGCAAATGGACAGCGCGGATGGTACTGCCTGGCCCACAGGCTGAGAAGCGGTTTTCCCAGGTAAAAGCAGCATTCGCACCACGATATCGGGCACCTTTTGCGCCGCGTTATGCTTTGAGCATGAAGATCATCGTTCGTTGGTTGTTGCTCGCGGCGGCTTTGCTGTTGGTGGCGCACCTGTACCCCGGCGTCTCGGTGGCCAGTTTCGGCTCGGCGATGATCGCTGCGCTGGTGCTGGGTTTGCTCAACACGCTGGTGCGTCCGCTGCTCGTCCTGTTGACTTTGCCGGTCACGCTGATCACCCTGGGGCTGTTTCTCTTCGTGATCAATGCGCTGATGTTCTGGGCGGCTTCGGGGCTGCTCGAAGGCTTCCATGTGGCGGGCTTCGGGGCCGCCCTCATCGGATCGGTGCTCTACAGCCTGTGCGGCATGGTGATCGACGCCGCCACCGAACGCCTGTTCACCCCGGCCGGCGTCTGAGGCTCGGCGCCGGCGGCCCGGCGCGCACCTCGAAGGCCACGCGATCGCGGCCCGTGCCGCCAGGGTCCCGCCACTCCACCACGTGCGTCCCCGGCCGTGGCAGCCACGGTATGCGGGCGCCCGTGCCGAGCGCCTGGCCGTCCAGGCTCCAGTACCCCGGAGCCCCCTCGAAGACCAGTTGCTGGGCCTGCCGCGGGATGTCCGGGTCCAGCACGACCACGGTGCCCTCGAGCGGGCTCTGGATGCCGAAGGCCTGCGGCCCGGCGCGCGGCGCCGTGGCCGGGCCGGGTGCGGGCTCTGTGCCTGCCAGGTACCACTCGCCCGCGGCGCGCCGCAGCCCGGCGGGCGCCTCGGGGGGTTGCGAGGGATGCTGTCCCTGCAGATGCGCCACCAGCTCATGCCACACCGGCGCGGCGCCGCTCATGCCGCTGACCGCATGCATCGGCGCGCCGCTGGCATTGCCCACCCACACGCCCACCGTGTAGCGGTCGGTGAAGCCCAGGCACCAGTTGTCGCGCAGGTCCTTGCTGGTGCCGGTCTTCACCGCGGCCCAGCCGCGAGTGACCAGCGGGCTGTCCAGGCCGAAGGTCAGCGCCCGGGCCGCCGGGTCGGCCAGGATGTCGGCCACCACGAAGGCCACCTCGGGCTGAAACAGGCGCACGGGCGCCACGCGGCGGGCGCCTGCGGCCTCGGGTTGCCAGCGCACGGCCCCTGCCAGGCCGCCATTGGCCAGCGTGCGGTACGCGTTGGTCAGGTCCAGCAAGGTCACGTCGGCGCTGCCCAGCGCCAGGGCGTGGCCGTGATAGCCCGCCGTCTCGGCCAGCCGCAGGCCGGCGCGGTTCAGGCCTTCGAACAGGGCTTCGGGGCCGAGCAGGGCGGCCACCCGCACCGCCGGCACGTTCAGGCTCGAAGCCAGCGCCGTGCGCGCCGGCACCCAGCCCTTGTAGGCATGGTCGTAGTTCTGGGGCTGGTACAGCGCCGTCCCTGCGGCCAGCTGCAGCGGCGCGTCGTCCAGCAGGCTGCCGGCCGTGATCAGCCGCTGCTGCAGGGCCAGGGCGTACACGAAAGGCTTGATGGTGGAGCCCGGCTGTCGCCGCGCGAGCACGGCGTCCACCTCGGCCGCCGCCGAGACCGGACCCGACGAGCCCACCCAGGCCCTCACCTCGCCGCTGGCGTTGTCCAGCACCACCACCGCGCCGTCCTCGACGTCCCGGCCGCGCAGTTCGGCCAGCTGCCGCCGCAGGGCCGCCAGTGCCACGCGCTGCACGCCGGCATCCAGCGTGGTGCGCAGTTCGGTGGGGGCGGTGCTGCCGGGGGACAGGCCCTGCCAGCGGGCCAGCAGGTGCCCGGCCAGGTGCGGCGCCAGCGACTCGCCGTTGCGAAGGCCCCAGGGGCCCGGCCGGCGCACCAGGGCCTGGGCCAGCGTGGTGGCCAGGCCGGCGCAGTCCAGCTGCTGGGCCCGCAGCACCTCGCAAGCCCGTCGCTCGACCTGTGCCGCCTGGGCATTCGGCGCGCGCACCATCGCGGCCAGCAGCGCGGCTTCCTGGGCATCCAGGCCGCTGGGGTGCTTGCCGAAGAGCCCGTCCGAGGCCGCGGCCACGCCCACCAGCTCGCCGCGCAGGGGCACCTCGTTGAGGTAGGCCTCCAGGATCTGGGCCTTGGTCCAGCGCCCCTCCAGCTGCTCGGCGCGCCAGATCTGGGTGAGCTTCTGCCCCAGGCCGCGGCCGCCGGCCGGGCGCGCCAGCCCTGCGTCCAGCAGGCCGGCCAGCTGCATGGTCAGGGTGCTGGCCCCGCGCGTGCGGTTGTTCCAGGCATGCGCCCAGGCGCCGGCGGCCAGGGCCCGCCAGTCCACGCCGCCGTGGTCCCAGAAGCGCCGGTCCTCGGTCAGCACGATGGCCTGCCGCAGAGCGGGTGAGATGTCCGACAGGCCGATCCACGGGCCGCGCCGCACGCGGCTGTCCACGCGAACCCACTGCAAGGGCATGCCCTGGCGGTCCAGCACCGGGATGTCTGACGGCGCATGGGCGACCCGTACGGCATCGAAGCCCGGGACGGTGGCGGCCGCAACCGCTCCAGGCGGCGCCAGGGCAGCCAGCCCGCCCAACGCGGCCACGAGGGCCGCCACGCGGCGCGGAGCCGCGCCCGGGCCCCGCCTCACGGCAGCACCTCGACAGGCGTGTTGGGCAGCTCGCCGAAGCTCTCCGGCGCATACATCGCTTCCACCCGGGTGGGCGGCAGGCCGAAGCGCCCGCTGGCATTCAGGCGCACCGTGTACTCCATGAGCTGCCTGCCACGCGGCAGCCACTCGAAGGTGGCGCGCCAGGCCTCGGGCGTGCGTTCTTCGTAGGCCGGCCACGCCCGGCCTTCGCGCTTCTCGCCCTGGGTGGCGATGACCGAATCGCGACCCAGGCCGTTGCCCAGCACGGTCGCCCCCGTGGGCAACGGGTCGCTGACGGCGACCCAGGATCGGTCGGCGTCGGCCTCGATCTCGATGCGCACGCGCAGTGTGTCGCCGCGGGTCCAGGCGTCGGGCCGCTTGCGCTCCAGTGGCGTCACGGTGCGGGTGATGCGGTAGCCGGCCCACAGCGGGGCCTTCAAGGGCACGGCGGCCAGGGTCTGCACGCTAAGCCACGGGCGGCCCGTGCCTTCGTGCCGGGCCAGCAGCGGCACCGGCTTGCCACTGGCGGGCCAGGGCAGGGCCAGGGTGGCGCCATCGGGCCGGGCTGCCCAGTCCTGCGAGGCGGTGGCGGCATCCCACTGCACAGTGCTGCGGCCGGCCACGGGCGTGGCTTCGAAGGCGGCCGAAAACCTCTCCAGCGCCAGCACGCCCCAGAGGTTGTCGGTGGTGGTGCGCCAGGCGCCGCCGCGCTGGCGGGCGAGGGCGCCGGTCACCAGCAGCGGCAGCTCGTCCTTCCAACCGGGCAGTCCGCTGGCCGCCAGGACCAGCCGCGCGGCGTTGCCATCCGGGCCGTCCATCAGCCACCACCAGTCGTCCTCGGCCTCGGTGCTGAACTTCAGCGTCGTGCCCCCGGCCACCAACCGGCTGCGCACCAGGCGCAGCAGCTCATCCAGGCGCGCGCTGCGGTCGGGCAGACCTTCTACCCGCCGGTACAAACCCCAGGCATCGAGCAGCGCCGAGGTGGGCCACGCCGCCGGCGTCCAGGCCACCGAGCCCAGCATGCGCGGCTGCACCCGGCCATGGCGCGACAGGGCTTCCAGGGCGGCCAGCTTGCGCACGTCCGTGTCCGCCCGCGGGGCCATGAAGCGACGCTCGATGCGCCCTTCCACGAAGGCCGCCAGGCCGGACAGCATCGCTTCGCGCTGGGCATCGGGCCAGCTCCAGCCGGATTCGTGCGCGGCGGCCAGCAGGTAGGCGGTGAGGCGGTCGCTGCCGTGCGCCGGGCTGCCCGCCGGCACCGGGTAGTAGCTGGCCAGGCCGTCGCTGTCCAGATAACCCGCCAGTTCGTCGCGCAACCGGTCGAAGGCCGCGCGGTCGCGCAGGCCGATGGCCCGCGAGGTCTTCTGCTCCAGGCAGCTGTAGGGATAACGCTCGAAGTACCGGCGCAGGCCGGGCAGCGCCCCACCCAGCCGGGCCTGCAGGCCGATGCTCACCCCACCCGCCCCGGCCAGCGCATCGGCGGGAGCCTCCAGCGGCAGCGTCAGACTGCCGGCCAGGGGCTGCAGGCTGGCCTGCCACACCCGCACCGGCACGGCGGGCACGATGGCCTGCGCCACTTTCAGGCGGTCGCGGGCGGGGGCGCTGCCCTTGGGGGCGTCGGCCTCCTCGGCGGCAGCCTCCCAGTCGATCCGGCGGGCGCCGGCCGGCACGGCCACGCTCCAGCGCACTTCGGTGGCTGCGCCCGCGGCCAGGGTCAGCGTCTGGGCTGCCATGGTCAGGCTGGGGGCCCCCGAGGCCGCGTCCACCTTCCCCGCCAGCGTGGCCTTCAGCGACATCGGGCGCGCCGTGGTGTTGCGCAGGGTGAAGGCGGCCTCGAAGCGGTCGCCCTCGCGCGCCAGCGGCGGCAGGCCCGAGAGCATCTGCAGGTCCTGCGAGACGCGCACGCTGGCGCTGCCGGTGCCGTACCGGTCGGCCCCGTCGTCGGCGATCGCCACCAGGCGGAAGCGGGTCAGCGAATCGTTCAGCGGCACGTCGATCACGGCCTGCCCGTTGGCGTCCAGCTGCACCGTGCCGCGCCACAGCAGCAGCGTGTCGAACAGCTCGCGCGTGGGGTTGCGCCCGCCTCCGCCGCCCGGCGGCAGCGCCTTGCGGCCATAGTGGCGCCGGCCGATGATCTCGCCTTGCGCGGTGGCGGTCTCCACGCCCCACGGCCGTGGCTGCATCAGGCCTTCCAGCAGCTCCCAGGAATGGTTGGGCTGCAGGGCCAGCAGCCCTTCGTCCACGGCCGCGAAGGCCACCTCGGCGCCGACCAGGGGCCGCCCGCCGCTGCTCACGCGCACGGTGGCCTTGACGGTCTCGCGCACGGCGTACTGGGTCTTGTCGGTCTGCACCTTGACGTCCAGCCGGTGGTCCGCCAGGCCCACCCGCAAGGCTGCCACGCCCAGCTTGAACGAGGGCTTGGCCAGGTCCACCGTGGCGCTCGGCGCACGGTAGTCGCGGCCTTCGTAGCGGAAGGCCCGCCACCACTCGCCGGGCTCGCGCCAGCCCCAGGTGAAGATCGACCACCAGGGCGCGTCCCGCAGCCGGCCACGCAGCACCAGCACGCTGACCACCACGTTGGGCGCCCACGAACGGCCCGCCGCGCCCTGCGCGCTGGCGGCCTGGGGAATGGGCAGCTCGATCACGGGCTCGCGTCCGCTGAGCGCCATCACGCGGCTGTCCATCACGCCTTCGCGCTCCACCGTCACCAGCGCCGTGGCCTGCCGGAACGGCATGCGCACCTGCAGGCGGGCGGTCTGCCCGGGGGCCAGGTCGCGCTGCTCGGGCAGGATGTCGATGCGGTCGTCGTTGTCTTGCTCGAACCACCACTCGCCCGCCCCGCTGACCCACACCGTGCTGGCGGCCTCGGCGGTGCGGCCGGCGCTGTCCTGGGCCTGCGCCACGAGTTCCACCTCGCCCACGGTGTCCAGCTTGATGCTGCAGCCCATGCGCCCCCGGGCATCGGTCTTGCCGCGGCACAGCGTGCCCAGCTCCCGGGTCTGGCGCTGGTTGTCGTAGGCGTAGAAGCCGCCGACGATCCGCTTTCGGGTGCTCAGCGTCTGGTGCAGCCGGCCCTTGACCGTGACGGTCCGGTCCTTCAGGGGCTGGCCGTCGGTGCTCAGCACCACGGCCGTCAGCCCGGCCTCGCCCCTGGAGGCCGCCCAGCCCGGCACGCGCAGGCCCACCACCACGCTGCTGGGCCACAGGCGCAGCCGCTGGGCGACGCTCTGCACCTCGCCGTTGGGGTCGTTGAAGCTGAGTTCGGCCAGCAGTTCGGAAGGCCCCTGCAGTGCCGGCAGGCCCTTGACGTCGATGCGCGCCGCACCCTGGCGGTCGGTGGCGGCGGCGAGCTTGTCGGCCACCAGGCGGCTGCCGTCGGGGGTGTTGCCGGCCGTGCCGTCGGGGCCTTCGGTGCGCTCGCTGCCCGGGGCGGATGGCTCGAAGCCGAAGTCGTCATAGCCTGCAAACTGCACGGGGACTCGCCGCAGCAGCGCCGAGAGTTTCAGCGGCGCGGCAGCCATCGGGCCACCGGCCAGGGCGTTGAGCTGGGCCGAGAACGCCAGCTCGGCCGGCGCCACCAGCACGCCCGAAGGCCCGGCCAGCCGCGCATCGACCAGCGGCACGCGAAAGGCCTCGACGCGGAAGCTGCCGCTGGCCAGGCGCTGCTCCCCGCGCACCAGGGCGACGTCGTAAAGGCCCAGCGCAGCGTTCTTCGGGATCGCCCAGCGGTTTTCGGCCGAGCGGGCGCCGCGCGGCCAGGCCAGCGGCAGGCGCTGCTCGGTCTGGCTGCCCACGTGCGTGATCAGCACCTCGGTGGGCAAGGTGGCCATGTCGGGCATGGCCAGCCCGCGCTCGGTCTCCACCCGCACGAAGTGCTTCATCGAGACCGTCTCGCCCACCCGCAGCAGCGTGCGGTCGAAGACGGTGTGAGCCCGCCGATCGGGCTGCGTGCCCTGGGCCTGCGGCAGGTTGAAGCGCCACGGTTCGATGCCGCGGTTCCAGCCGCTGAACACGAAGGACAGGTCCTCGGCCGCCCCGGCCGGCGTGCGGGCGGTCACGAACAGGCCGTCGCGGCTCAGGCAGCGGGCCGGGCGGGCGCCGTCTTCGTCGTCCGGGCTTTCGAAGCCGCGGTCGATGTGAGCGATGCCGTCCGCATCGGTCGTGCCGCTCCACAGGGGCTTGCCTCGGCAATCGTTCACCGCCACGCGCGCACCGGCCACTGGGCGGCCGCGGTCCAGGGTGGTGACCCACACGAGACTGGACGAGCGGCCCCGCTTGAAGTGCACGCCCAGGTTGGTCACCAGGGCGCCGGTGCGGGCGTACATCGGCTCGCGGCTGGCCAGCAGCGAGGCGCCCAGGATGCGCGATGCCACTTCCACCACGTGGTAGCCGCGCTCCGGCAAGGGGATGCCGATGACCTCGGTGGCGCCGGGCGCGCTGTCCTTGAGTTCGGGCAGGTCGGCGCGGTGGCTGTCAGGCTCGACCGCCAGCAGGGGCTTCTTGCGGGTTTCGAACTGATCGTCGTGATCGGTCTGCAGCCGGCCGATCCAGCGCAGCAACTCGGCGTCGGGCAGGCCGGGCGCCAGGCGCTTGATGGCCACCTGCCCGCCGGTCGATGCGCCGGCCAGGTCGGCCTGCACGTGGCGCAGCGTGAGGGGCAGCAAGGCCGGGTCGGCCCGGGTGCCGGATTCGAGGATGCCGAACCCCGCGCCGGCGAACTTCGCCAGCGGCGGCATGCCCCCCGTGGCCACCGTCAACGGAAAGTTGCCCGCATTGGCCAGCGGCCGCCCGCTGTCGTCGCGCAACTCGGCCGGCACGGTCAACTGCAGTTTCGCGTTCTCGGGCAGCGGGGCGGGAAAGCGAACGGCGCTGACCGTCGCGGCGTTGTCGTCGCCCTCGGCCTTGGGCAACATCGCTGCCGCGCTGGCCGGTTGCAGGCGCACGGCCAGCGCCTGCGCCCGCGGCACGGGGGTGTTGAAGCGCAGCGTCATCGGCCGCAGCGGCAGGCAGGCCGATTGGGCGTTCTCGCGTTCGCAGGTGAACTCGGCCATGAATCGCGGGCGGACCTTCCATTCGAAGCGCTGCATGCGGCGCGAAACCTGTTGCGGCTGCCCGGCCGCGGCAATGCCCGGGCCCCAGACCAGCCGCACGCGCGCCTCGGATGCGAAGCGCCGGGCACAGCCCAGCAGCAGCGCGTGGGCGTCGGCGGCCCCGCGCGGGCCGTTGCGGCGCAGCACCTGCTCGCGCGCCGCGCCTTCCACGATCACCACCGGGATGCGCTCGCCCAGGCCCTCGGCCTCGCACCAGGCCGAAGCCTTCACGCTGGCCGTATCCACGGTCCCGTTCAGGCGCAGCAGGAAGTGCTGGTCTTCCTCGATCTGCGAGCCTGGCGAAGGATCGACCGACACGACCACCGGGGCCCCCGTGCTGAAGGTGTAGCGCCCGGGGCCTTCGATGCCGCCTCCGCCCAGCGCCTGGAAGCCGGCCACTGCCTCCAGCGTGCAGCGCGATCCGGCGGCCAGCGGGGCCTGAAGGTCGAAGGCCCAGGCACGCTCGTTCAGCCAGCGCGATTGCCCGGCAGGCGTCGCGCCTTCGCAAGCCAGCACGAAGGGCGCCGGCCGGCGGGGGTCGCCCGCGGGCACCACCGCCTCGGCAAAGCGGACCACCACCTGGCGCACCTCGGCCACCTCGCCCGTTGGCGAGACGCTGGCCACCTGGGCAGCCCACGCGGCGGGCAGCGCTGCCGACCAGGCCGCCGCCAGGGCGGCCCGCCGCACCCAGGTGCAGGCCGCGCTGGCAAGGGGTGCGGGCGTCCTCGGGCTGTGGTCTCGCATGGGCTCCTCCGTCGCGCCCATTCTGGCGCGCCCTGCCACGCATGCGGGCGGGGCGATGGAGGCCGGGTGCGGCTACTGCGGCGGCGGCTCGTCGCCCGGTTCGCGGCCGCGGCTGTCGCCGCGGGCCTCCAGCACGAGTTGCCGGCGCAAGGCGGTGATCTGCCGCATGCGGGCATCGATGACCGAGGCCTCGATGAAGTCCTGGCCGCCCGGCGATCGCGTGGCGTTCTGCGCGGCGCGCAGTCGGTCGATGGCCCCGCTCAGGTCGCCCAGCGCGGCGCGGGCCTCGGCCGCCGCACGCATCGAACGCAACTTGGCGCCCAAGGCCTCGTGGGTGGCGGCCAGCAGATCCCAGGCGATGGGGTCGTGGCTGTTGTCCACGAGCCAGATCTGCAGGGCCTCGGCACTGGCGCGCAGCGCGGGCGTGGCCGCGGCAGCGTCGCGGCGTCGCAGGTCCAGCGCGGCCTGGGCGCGAATCAGGAGGGCCGGGCGGTCGCCCGTGGCGGCAGGCAGGCTGTCCAGGGCCTGCAGGGCCGCTGCCGTGTCGCCGCGCACCAGCCGCACCTGCGCCTGCAGCAGCACCAGGTCGTGCACGGCGGCCGCCTCGTGCAGGCCGCTGGACTCGGCCAGTTGCAGGGCCTGGGACGACTGCAACTCGGCCCGCGCGGGCTCGTTGATCAGCGACGCGGCCAGAGCCCCCGCATAGAGCGCCGCGATGCGGTCGATGGGTGCGGTGGACGCCGTGCTGCCCGAGAACCGCTGAAGCGCCTGGGCGCCCTCGGCCATCAGCACCCGCGCGCGGGCCTGCATCAGCGCGTGCCGCAGGGTGGGCACGGCGGGCACGTTGCCGGTCAGCAGCGTGCGGTTGCGGGCTTCGCTGATGCGGTCGGTGGTCAGCGGGTGGCTGCGCAAATAGGGGAATCCGCCGCTGTCGTTCAGGCGCGAGGCGACGTCGAGCTTCTCGAACATCGCGGCCATGCCCGACGGTGCGTAGCCGGCCAGGCCCAGAAGGTCGAAGCCAACCCGGTCGGCCTCGCGCTCGACGTCGCGCGAGAAGTTCAGCTGCCCCTGGATGGCCGCGCCCTGACCGCCCATGATGGCGGCGTTGGCCATGTCGACGTTCCCGCTCTTGCTGGCCGCGAGGATGCCCAGGATCATGGCCGCGATGGCCACCAGCGAGGCCCGCTCCTGCGGTGCGATGCTGCGCGCGATGTGGCGCTGCGTGACGTGGCTCAGCTCGTGCGCCAGCACCGAGGCCAGCTGGTCGGTGGTGCTGGTGATGGCGATCAGGCCCAGGTGCACGCCCACGTAGCCGCCGGGCAGCGCGAAGGCGTTGACGCTGCGGTCGCGCACCAGGAAGGGCTCCCAGGCAAAGACCGTGTCGGTGTCGGCGTCGATGTTGCCGCGCTGGCGGGCGGCCTTGACCAAAGGGTCCCAGACCGACTTCAGGTAGGCCAGCAGCACGGGGTCGTCGAGGTATTCGGGGTCGCGCCGGGCCTCGCGCATGATCTGCTCGCCCAAGCGGCGTTCGGTGCCCACGGGCAGGTCTTGCGAGGCCGTCTCGCCCAGCGACGGCAGCCGCACGGGGGTGGTTTGCGCGCCCTGCGCACAGGCCGGCCCCACCGCAGAAGTCGCTGCCATCAGCGCGGCCATCGCAGCCGCCAGCCCACGGCGCCAAGCGCCGGCGCGGCGCGGGGCCGGGGGGGTGTTGATGGGGCGGCAATCAGCGGTCAATGGGGCGTTCCGGCAGGCATCGAAGCAGGATGGAGCCCGGCGGGGCCAAAGCGTTCCGTGTGGCTATGATGACATTGCCGTGTTGCTGAACGTGAACCCCCCCATGACCCCTCCCGCCGACCCCACCGAGCCCCCGGGCGCACTCAGCCATTTCGATGCCCAGGGCCAGGCGCACATGGTGGACGTGGGAGCCAAGGCGGTGACGCACCGCGTGGCGCGGGCGGCCGGCACCATCACCATGCTGCCGGCCACCTTCGCGCTCGTGGCCGGCGGCCGCGCGGCCAAGGGCGACGTCATCGGCATCGCCCGCGTTGCCGCCATCCAGGGCGCCAAGCGCACCTCCGATCTCGTGCCGCTGTGCCACCCCTTGCCCATCACCCGCGTGGCGGTCGAGTTCGAGCTGGACGCCACGCGACACGCCGTGCATTGCACCGCGCAGGTCGAGACGCTGGGCCGCACCGGTGTCGAGATGGAAGCGCTCACCGCGGTGCAGGTGGGCCTGCTCACGGTCTACGACATGTGCAAGGCGGTCGACCGCGGCATGGTCATGACCGACATCCGGGTGCTGGAAAAGCGCGGCGGCAAGAGTGGCGAGTGGCACGCCGTGCTGGCCGCAGGCCCTGTCAAGGGTGGTTGAGGAACTCGCGCCAGCCGGGGGTGCGCTGGGGCAGCTCGCACGGGAATGACTCGGTGCCCGGCGGCAGCGCGGCCAGTTGCGGCGAGCCGATCGGCCAGGCTTCCTTGGGGCATTGGGCGAAGAACTCGGCGGCTTCGGGCTTGCGGAATTCGCGCAGGCGCTGCGCGAGGTGTCGCGCCTCGTCCAGGCGCCCGCGGTCGGCCAGCGACTGGGCCCAGGCCATCATCAGCCGCGCGTCCAGCAGGTAGTGCGTGTCGCGGGTGAACACCTTCTCGGGATCGCTGGGCACGCCCGAGGTGGCCGCCGCGTAGTCGGCATGGTGGCCGAAGAAGACGCTGCGCTGGCCGGCGGCGATGCGCTGCTCCAGTGGCGGCGCCCCGGCGTTGGCGGCAAAGATCTGCGTCACGCGCACGTAGTCCAGTACCGACAGTGCCGTGCCGGCCATCAAGGCCAGGCCGGCCACCATCAAGGCGGGCTGCCCCGCCAGGGCGGGCGTGTCGTCAGCGGCGGCCTGGCCGGGTCTCTCCGGCAGCGCAAAGCCCCAGGCCCAGGCCGCTGGCAGCAGGAAGTAGCTGTACCACAGCGGGTACTCCAGCAGGCTGTGCAGGCCGATCATCACCACCATCATCATGGCGCAGCGCTGGGCCGCACCCAGCTCGCCCGGCGTCTGCAGCGCACGGGCCGCGCCGCGCCACAGGCCCCACACCAGCAGGCCGCAGATCAGCAGCGCCATCGGCACGCCCAGCTCCACCGCCAGTTGCAGCGGCAGGTCGTGGGTGTGGTCGAAGAAGGCCACCGGCCGGTGCGGGAAGGGCGTGAGCGTCCAGGCCAGGTTGAATTCGCCGAAGCCCACGCCCAGCCACGGCTGCTGCGCGATGAGGTCCAGGGTGTCGCGCCAGATGGCAAAGCGCGAGCTGGAGATGTCGCTCTCGGCCAGGCGCTGCTCGCCGCCGAAGCTGTGCTGCGACAGGGCCGCCCATTGCGCCATGGCCAGCCAGGACAGCAGGTACAGCAGCGGCGCGGCCACCAGGAGCAGCCGCGCATGGCGCGACAGGCGGCGGTCGGCTGCGCCCCACAGGGCCAGCAGCAGCACGCTGAGCAGCCCTGTGCGCGAGGCCGTGAGCACCACCGCGAACACCAGCGCCGCCCCCAGCGCCGCCGCCACGCGCCAGCCCAGGCGCCCGAGTTCGAGCAGCGCCACGACGGCGATGCACGACCACAGCAGCAGGCTGCTGAGGTGGTTGGGTTGGCGCAGGTTGCCCACCGCCCGGCCGACGTAGCTGGACGTGGCGATCCAGTCGCCATCGGTCCATTCGGGCGCGAAGACCTGGACGCCGGCCACGCCGATGTTGAGCACGCCGGCGATCACCCAGGCCCCACAGAAGGCCGCGAAGACGGCCGCGGCATCGCCACGCCTGCGCACCCCTGCGCCCCCGGCCAGCAGCAGGGCCGTGGCCGCCAGAGTGGCCAGCGCGGACAGAGCGAAGGTCGAGGGCCAGGCGCCCGCCAACCATGACACCAGCGCCTCGCAGGCCAGCAGCACCAGCACGGCGGCCACCGGCGCGGGCCCCATGCGGGGCGCGGCCGGCGCCGACACCACCACGAAGGCCCCCCACAGCG
>CAIJPE010000403.1 GCA_903822435.1 uncultured beta proteobacterium
CCAGCCACATCCTCGTTGCCGAAGACCAAGCCGACATCCGCGACCTGATCGTGCTCAACCTCCAGGGTGCCGGCTCCGCGGTGGAGTCGGTGGTGGATGGCCAGGCCGCCCTGGCCAGCCAGGCCGAGCGCGCGAGCGACTTGCTGATCCTCGACCTGATGATGCCCCGGCTGGACGGCCTGGAGGTGTGCAAGGCGCTGCGGGCCCGGGGCCGGGCCACGCCCATCCTGATGCTGACGGCCAAGAGCACGGAGCTCGACCGGGTGCTGGGGCTGGAGCTGGGGGCGGACGACTACCTTACGAAGCCCTTCTCCATGGCCGAGCTGCTGGCCCGCGTGAAAGCCTTGCTGCGCCGCGCAGAGCTCTTGCGCGCCGCTCAGTCGGCCACAACGGCCGCGGCCTCCGGCCTGGTGCGCAACGGCGAGCTGGAGATCGTGCCGGGCCGTCGCGAAGCGCGCGTGGCCGGGCAGGCGCTGGAGTTCACGGCGCTGGAATTCGACCTTCTGCTGCACTTCGCCAGCCACCCGGGGCAGGTGTTCTCGCGCACGCAACTGCTCGATGCCGTGTGGGGCTATTCGCACGACGGTTACGAGCACACGGTCACGACCCACATCAACCGCCTGCGCGCCAAGGTCGAGCAGGATCCGCTGCAGCCGCGCTTCATCCTTACGGTGCGTGGGGCCGGCTACAAGATGCGCGATGCGCCGCCCTGAACGGGCGGGGGTGGCATGACCGTCCGGTTCCGCCTGGCGTTGACGGTCCTGCTCACCGGCCTGGCCACGGCGCTCGGCGTCATCTTCACGGTGGTCATCGCCTTCGACCGCTTCGAACACGAAAGCGTCTGGCAGCGGGGCGACATGTTCCTCTCGCGCGTGACGGCGTTGCACGAAGACCTGCTCGAACAGCACAAGCGCAACCCCGAGGAGTTCGCTCAGTTCCTGCGCAACCTGCTGCTGTACGAGCCCGACAGCCAGCTCTATCTGCTGGATGGCCAGGGCACGGTGCTGTCCCGCACGGGGAAGGCCAGGCTGGCACCGGGTTTCAAGGTGGCCCTGGCCCCGGTGCAGGAGGCGGCCGAAGCCGCCGCGCGCGGCAACCACCGCCAGGCCGCCTACGTGATGGGCGACGACCCGGAGTACATGGCGGCCGACGCGGTGGTGGCCGCGCGCGCGCTGCATCCCATGGCCATCCGCCCCGACCAGGCCGCCGCAGGCTACCTGTACCTGGTGTGCCGCAGTCCGGGCCTGCCGGCTTCGCGCCGCGAACTGCTGGGCAGCAGCCTGGCCTCGCCCGCCCTCAGCGGCGTGCTGGCCGTGTGCGTGCTGGCGGCCATCCTGGGCGCCTGGATCATCACCACCGTGACCCGCCCGCTGCGCGTGCTCAGCGACGATGTGGCGGCCGCCGCACGCGATGGTTTCAAGAACTCGCCCGCCACCCTGCCCGGCACGTTGCCCACGCTGGCCGACGACGAATTCGGCCGCCTGCGCAGTGGCTTCCGCATGCTGCTGGCCACCTTGCGGCAGCAGTGGGACGAACTGCAGCGGCTGGACCGCTTCCGCCGCGAGAGCGTGAGCAACCTCTCGCACGACCTGCGCTCGCCGCTGACGGCCACCGTCGCCTGCCTGGAAACCCTGGAGCAGCGCTGGCAGGCCGACCCGGCGCGCGATGAAGACCGCCGCCTGGTGGAGGTGGCGCTGCGCAACACGCGCAACGCCGCGGGCATGGTGCGCTCGCTGGGGGACCTGGCGCTGCTGGACGAGCCGGAGTTCAAGCTGCATCCCATGCGCCTGGACCTGGGCGAGGTGCTGGACGACATCGCGCTGCGCTTCGCCGAGCGGGCCGCACGGCAGGGCGTGAGCCTGCGCTTCGAACAGCGAGGGACCGAGCCGCCCGTGGCCAGCGTGGACATCGAGCTCTTCGAGCGCGCCGTGGCCAACCTGCTGGACAACGCCTTGAAGTTCACGCCGCGGGGCAAGGCCATCGTCCTGGCAGCCGAGTCCCGCGGCGCGCTGCCTGCGCCCACCGTGCGCGTGAGCGTGACCGACGAAGGCCGCGGCATCGAAGCCGAAGACCTGCCGCATCTCTTCGACAGGCTCTATCAGGCCCGCGACAGCGTGGCGCCAGCCACGAGCGAGGAGGGCAAGGGGTTGGGGCTGGCCATCGTCAAACGCATTGCCGAGCTGCACGGCGGCGTGGTTTCGGTGCTCAGCGAGCGCGGCGTCGGGACGACGGTGCGGATCGAACTGCCCGCTCGGTAGCGGGCCGGACGGGGGCTGGACGGGGGGCAGGACGGGGTCAGGCCCGGACGCGGGCGGCCTTTATCCATGATCGATACGTGGGATTGGCTTGGAATATTCCTACTTATCGAGGCTTCGTTGCCCCCGTGTCCGCAGTGCAATGGTGTTGCTCCCGTTGAGTCGGTGACCGTGGAGCCCGCAGCGCGGCGCCAAACGGGGCGCCGACGGGCGCGGGCTCTTCGAGGTTGTGGCGCCATGCCACCGAGAGCCGGCAGTCCGGACGATCCGGACGAGCGCGGCAGTTCGATGCCGCCTGGTGGAGCAAACGAGATGGCTTTGGTGATGAAGAACCGCACGTCCGCTGCCAGCAGCGCCCCCGCGCCCGCTGCCGTGCAAGGCGTGACGAAGAACATGTCGCGCGACGCGGAAGCCAACCGCAAGCGCGCCCGCACGTTGGCCAAGCAGCAGCAGGCCGCCGAGCGCGTGGCCAGCGCCGCCACCCAACTGGCATCCGGCATCAACGAAGCGGCTTCGGCCTCCGAGGAACTCAAGCGCGCGGCCGATCAGATCGCCGGGGGCGCCGAAGAGGCGGCCGGCGCCGCGCAGGAATCGCTGGCGGCCATCACTCAAGTCGGCAGCGCCATCACGCGCCAGCTCGCGGCGGCCAATCAGGCGCAGACCAAGGCCGAGGGCATGCAGGCACTGGCCCAGCGCATCAATGGCGAGGTGCAAGCCAGCGTGGGCGCGCTGAACGTGGCCGCCGAGCGGCAGAGCGATTCGGTGCAGCGCGTGGGAGAGCTCGAGCGCCAGGCCGCCAACATCGGCGACATCGTCAAGGCGGTGGCCCGCATCGCCGACCAGACCAACCTGCTGGCCCTGAACGCGGCCATCGAAGCGGCGCGCGCCGGCCAGCACGGCAAGGGCTTTGCCGTGGTCGCCGACGAGGTGCGCACGCTGGCCGAAACCAGCGAGAAGAGCGCCAAGGAGATCCAGGACCTGGTCGGCCAGATCCAGGGCGAAGTCAAGACCATCGCCGCCGGCATCAACCAGGCCGCCGAGAACATCCAGAGCGAGGTCGGCAAGAGCACGCTGATCCTCAAGCAGCTCGACCAGATCCGCAACGACGCTGCCGAGATCGTCTCGGGTGCCAGCGAGATCGCCTCGGCCGCAGCGCAAAGCAACGTGGCTTCCGCCCAGGCGCTCAAGGGCGCCGAGCAGATCGCTTCGGCGGCGGCCGAGCAGAGCAGCGCCTGCGAAGAAGCGGCCAAGACCGTGGAAGAGCAGAGCACCGCGCTGTCCGAGTGCGAGCAGACGGCCGGCAATTTGTCGGAGATCGCCGACGACCTGAAGAACTCGACCGACATCGCCAAGAGCGCCGAGGAGGTGGCCTCGGCGGCGGAGGAACTGTCCAGCGCCGTGCAGGAAATCAACCGCTCGGCCGGCCAGATCATGGTGGCGCTGGAACAGATCCGCAAGGGATCTCAGACCCAGGCCTCGGCCACCACGGAGTCGGCCGCGGCCATCGCGCAGATCGAAAAGGGCGCGCAACTGGCCGAGCAGCGTGCGACGGTCGGGCGCGACAAGGCCGCGGGCATCCGCGGCCTGGTGGCCGAGAACAAGGGCCACATCGACGGGCTGGTGAGCACCATCGCCAGCGGGGTGGACGACACCCGCGCCAGCATGCAGCAGATCAAGGACCTGGAGCTGGTGAGCCGGCGCATCGACAAGATCGTCGACGCCATCACGCAGGTCTCGATCCAGACCAACATGCTGGCGGTCAACGGCAACATCGAAGCGGCCCGCGCGGGCGAGTACGGCAAGGGCTTCGTGGTGGTGGCCACCGACATCCGCAACCTGGCGCACGACTCGGCCGAGAACGCCGACCGCATCAAGGACCTCGTCAAGGCGATCCAGGACCAGATCGACACGGTGGGCCGCGATCTGGCGGAAATCATGTCGGCCAGTCTGGTGGAGGTGGAGAAGACCAAGTCCATCACCGCCAACCTGGTGCTCATCGAGGCCGACGTGACCCTCATCGAATCGGGCAACGCCGAGTCGATCGCCGCCTCGCAGGAGATCGCCACCGCGGTCACCCAGGTGAAGGTGGCGGTGGATCAGGTGTCCACCGCGGCGCAGGAGGCCGAGAAGGCAGCCGAGCAGGCGGCCTCGGCCGCGCGGCAGCAGTCACAGGGCGCCGAGGAGCTCAGCGCCGCCATCGAGGAGATCTCCTCCCTGGCCGACGAACTGCAGAGCAACTGACGCCGGGCACGCCCCGCCTTCTCTTTCATTCCAAGGAGGTGTGCCTTGAGCACTCCTGTCAAAAGCCCTGCCGGCGCGGCCGAGGCCCAGGGCCCGGCGGCGTCCGGCGCCACCGTGGCCGAGCGCCAGTTCGTGACCTTCAAGCTGGCCGGCGAGACCTTCGCGGTGCCCATGGCCCCGGTGCAGGAAATCATCCGCGTGCCAGAGGTGGCCCGCATGGCGCTGGCGCCGCCTGCGCTGGACGGCCTGGCCAACCTGCGCGGCCGCGTGCTGCCCATCGTCAGCCTGCGGCGCCTCTTCGGCCTGGAACCGCTGGCCCACGACGATGCCACCCGGGCGCTGGTGATCAACCTGGGCCAGCCGCTGGGCTTCGTGGTCGACCGCGTGGCCAGCGTGGTCAGCGTGGAGGCCGGTGAGATCCAGCCGGCCACCACCATCCAGAGCATCGTCAAGGCCGACTTCCTGACCGGCGTGATCCATCGCACGGTTGCGGGCGGTGCGCCCGAGCTCATGCTGGTGCTGGACTTCGAACGGCTGGTCAGCGACCACCTGGGCGCGGCCACGGCGGCGCAGGCGGCCTCGCGCAGCGGCGCCACCGCGGAGGCCGCCACCGGCCAGACCGTGGGCGAAGCCGCGGCCGATGAACTTCGCCTGGTCAGCTTCACCGTCGACACGCAGGAATACGCCCTCGCCATCGCGCACGTGCAGGAAATCGTGCAGGTGCCGGCCCAGATCACGGCGGTGCCCAACACCTCGGCGCACGTGCTGGGCCTGATCTCGTTGCGCCATCGGCTGCTGCCGCTGGTGAGCCTGCGCTGCCTCTTCGGCCTGCCGGAAGTGGCGCTGGGCGAGCAGCACCGCATCGTGGTCGTGGCCCTGCCCGATGGCAGCCAGGTCGGCCTGGTGACCGACACGGTCAAGGAAGTGCTGGGCGTGCCGCGCCAGCAGGCCGACGCGATGCCGGCGGTGCTGGCCCGCTCGCACGACCTGCAGGAGTTCGAGTCGATCTGCCGCCTGGACGGTGGCAAGCGGCTGGTTTCGATCATCGCGGCCGACAAGCTGCTGGGCCAACCGGCCTTCCGCGAGGCCGTCGACGTGGCCGCACGCAGCGCCGGCACCAACCAGGAGGACGCCCTGATGAACGCCGACACCGAAGACACCCGCGCCGCCAACCAGGTGCCCACCGAGGACGACGCCCAGGTGGTGATCTTCCGCCTGGGCGACGGCGAATTCGCCGTGCCGATCATGAGCGTGCAGGAAATCGTCCGCGTGCCCGAGACGCTGACCCGGGTGCCCCGCACGCCGCGCTTCGTCGAAGGCGTGATCAACCTGCGCGGCACGGTGTTGCCGGTGATCGACCAGCGCAGCCGCCTGGGCATGGAGTCGGTGGCCCGCAACGACGGCCAGCGCATCATGGTCTACACCCTGGGCGGCCTGCGCACCGGCTTCATCGTCGACTCGGTGGCCGAGGTGCTGCGCATCCCGCGCAGCCACATCGAGGCCGCCCCTGTGCTCAGCGAGGAACAGGGCCGTCTCATCACGCAGGTGGCCAAGCTCGACAGCGGTCGCCGCCTGGTCATGATGATCGACCCGGGCCAGCTGCTGGGGGCCAAGGAAGCCGGTGCGCTGGCCCGCCTGCAGGACTCGGCCGAGACCTCGGCTGCGGCCACCACCGCGCAGCCGCTGGCGAAGGCGGCTTGATCATGCAGCCCGTGGTTCGGCGCTGCACTCAACCCGCCGGGAACGTTCGAGGCCTGGCGTGAGCAAGGTCCTGGTGGTCGACGATTCGGCGCTCATGCGCCGGCTGCTGACCGGCGTGCTGGGTGGCGCCGGCTTCGAAGTGGTCATTGCGCGCAACGGGCTGGAGGGTGTGCAGATGCTCACCGAGTGCCAGCCCGACGTGGTGACGCTGGACATCAACATGCCCGAGATGGACGGGCTCACGGCGCTGTCGTTGATGATGCAGGCGCGGCCCACGCCGGTGGTGATGGTGTCCTCCCTGACCGAGAAGGGGGCGCAGGCCACGTTCGAGGCGCTGGCCCTGGGCGCGGTCGACTTCGTGGCCAAGCCGAGCGGCACCATCTCGCTGAGCGTGGAAGAGATCGCTGGAGAGTTGATCGCCAAGGTGCGCTCCGCCTTGCGCTCGCGCGTGCGCCTGCCCGGCCGGCTGCCCCGCAGCACATCCGTGCCGCAAGCGACGCCGGCCCCAAGGCCCGCCCAGGCCCGGCCTGCAGCGGCACCGGCACCGGCACTGCGCGCTGCGCAGGCACCGAATGAAGCACCCACCCGCAGCCAGGGCCGTCTGGGCAAGCTGGACGGGCTGGTGATCGTGGGGGTGTCCACAGGCGGCCCGCGCACGCTGGAAGACATCCTGCCGAACCTGCCGGCCGACTTCCCCTGGCCCGTCCTGGTGGCCCAGCACATGCCCAGCAACTTCACCGACGCCTTCGCGCGGCGCATGGACAAGCTGTGCCGCATCGGCGTGCGCGAGTGCAGCGCCACCGTGCCACTGGAACCCGGCCAGGCGTACATCGGACAGGGCGGCACCGACATGGTGGTGGTGGAGCGCCTGGGCCGGCTGGCCGTCCAGCCGCGCCCCGAAAGCCCCGAGCACGCCTGGCATCCCTCGGTGGACGTGCTGGTCGAGAGCGCTTTGAAGCTGGTACCCCCCGAGCGCCTGGTGGGCGTGCTGCTCACCGGCATGGGCAACGACGGCGCGCGGTCGATGACGCAGCTCAAGCAGCGTGGCGGCCGGACCATCGCCGAATCGGCCGACACCGCGGTGGTCTTCGGCATGCCGCAGGAGCTGATCGAGCTGGGCGGCGCCAGTCTCGTGCTGCCCTGCCATGCGGTCAGCCGCCAGCTCCTGCACTGGATCGACCGATGAACCAAGACCCGAGAGGCCCCGCATGCCCCTGAAGAGAGCCCACGGCCACGATGGCCTGCGCGAGGTCAAGGAGCGCGAGCACGGCCGCGACGACGGCGGCCTGCTGCTGCAGCTGCGCTCCGGTGACGTGGAGCAGCGCCGCTGGGCCGCCCGCGACCTTCTCGAGCGGCCCGGCTGCGCCGGTGCCCTGGGTGAACACCTGCTGCGCGAGACCGAGCCCAGCGTGCGCGAGGCCATCTTCACCACGCTGTCGGCCATGGCCCACGATGGCGCCGCTGCGGCCCTGCTGCCCCTGTTGCGCAGCGAGGACGCCGAGCTGCGCAACGGTGCCATCGAGGCCCTGGCCGGCATGCCGCAGGCCGTGGGGCCGCGCGTGGCGGGCCTGCTGCGCGATGCCGATCCCGACGTGCGCATCTTCACCGTGAACCTGTTGGGCGAGCTGCGCCATGAGAAGGTCGGCCCCTGGCTGCTGCAGGTGCTGCAGCACGAGCAGGCCGTCAACGTCGTGGCCGCCGCGCTCGAGGTGCTGGCCGAAGTGGGCCAGCCCGAAGACGCGCCAGCCATCCGGCAGGCCATGGCGCGCTTTGCCGACGAACCTTTCCTGCAGTTTGCGGCCGAAGCCGCGCTGGAACGCATGAGCACCCCATGAACCCGAGCCCCCTCATGCAAGCCGGCTGCGCACGAGGCCCTGGATGACTTCCGGCGCGCTGTCTCCACCGATCGTCATCACCGACGCGGACTTCCTCAAGTTTCGCGAGTACTTCTATCGCAAGACCGGCATGCACTTCGACGACAGCAAGCGCTATTTCGTCGACCGCCGCCTGATCGAGCGGATCCAGGCCACCGGCGCCGACAACTTCCGCAACTGGTTCATCGCGCTGCGCTTCGACGCCCGTGGGGCCGAGCTGCAGGCCCTGGTCAACCTGATGACGGTCAACGAGACCTACTTCTTCCGCGAGGCCTATCAATTCGACTGCATGGTCAACAGCATGCTGGCCGAGGTGGTGAAGCGCAAGTCCGTGGGCCAGCGCATCCGCATCTGGTCGGTGCCTTCGTCCACCGGCGAAGAGCCGTACACGGTGGCGATCTACCTGCTCGAGCGCTGGGCCTTGATCGACCGCTACGAGGTTGAGATCCTGTCCTCGGACATCGACACCCAGGTGCTCGAGGCGGCGCAGGAGGGCGTGTACTCCACGCGCTCGGTGTCCCAGATGCCGCCGGAGTATGTGCGCAAGTATTTCAAGCCGCGCGGCGACCGTGAGTTCGTGCTGTCGCCCGAGATCGTTTCGGCCGTGGAGTTCTCCCGGGTGAACCTGTGCGAAAGCGCCGACACCCGGCGCTTTCGCGACATCGACATCATCTTCTGCCGCAACCTGCTGATCTATTTCGACGACCTCTCGCGGCGCGTGGCGGCCGAGGCGATGTACGACGCGCTGTCGCCCGGCGGTTTCCTGTGCCTGGGCCACTCGGAGTCGATGAGCCGCATCAGCTCGTTGTTCAGCGTGCGGCGTTTCCCGGACGCGATGGTGTACCAGAAAGCCTTGAAGGGAGACCGGCCATGACCCGGCAGATTCTCGTCGTCGACGATGCCGTCACCGTGCGGCTGTACCACCGCAGGACCCTGGCGGCCGCAGGCTGGCAGGTTGAGGAAGCCAGCAACGGCCTGGAGGCCCTGGAGCGTGTGATGAGCCAGCCCTCCGATCGGCCATTCGAGCTCTACGTGGTGGACGTGAACATGCCCAAGATGGACGGCTACCGCTTCGTGCGCGAATTGCGTCGGCTGGACAACGTCTTGCAGGCGCCGGTGCTGATGGTCAGCACCGAGGCGCAGGCCCAGGACAGCGGCGCCGCCCGCGACGCCGGGGCGAACGGCTACGTCATCAAGCCCGCCCGCCCGGCCGATCTGGTGTTGACGGCGGCACTGATGATGGGCGATGCACCGTCCGCGCAGCGCGCGGCCGAGGCCCACCTGGCAGCAGGAGGCCGTGCGTGAACACCGCCGACCTGCTGGACCAGTTCATTCTCGAGGCCCGCGAATGCCTCGAGCAGATCGGCAAGCGGCTTCTGGACGTGGAGCGCCAGCCCACCGACGAGGCCTTGCTCAACGACCTCTTCCGGCAGGTGCACACCCTCAAGGGCAATTGCGGCCTGTTCGAGTTCAAGGCGCTGGAGCGGGTGGTCCATGCGGGGGAAGACCTGCTGGACCGCGTGCGCAGCGGCGAACTCGCCTATGGCCCGGAGATGGCCGACGCGCTGCTGGACGCCATGGACTATGCGGCGGAGCTCATCGACGACATTGCCGCGCATGGCACGCTGGGTGCGCAGGCCGATGAGCGCAGCGTCCAACTGGCGGCGGCGCTGCGACGGCACCTGGTGGCCCCGGTCGCGAGCCTGGCAAAGCTGGATGCTCCCGTGCCGGCGGCAGCGCCGGCGGTGCCGAGCGCTGCGACGAAGGCGCCGGCCGCCCCCCTGCCGGCCTGGCTGGAAGCCGTGCCGGCCGAGTTGCGCCAGCCCGGCCTCACCGCATTGCGCTATCGCCCCGAGCCCGAGTGCTTCTTCAAGGGCGAGGACCCCTGGGGCCTGGCCCTGCAGACGCCGGGGCTGCGCCAGCTCTGGGTGGGTACCCAGAATGCCTGGCCCGATGCCGCCAGCTTCGACTGCTACCGCTGCAACCTGGAGCTCCTGCTGGTCAGCAGCGCCCCGCGTGCCGAGCTGGAGGCGCACTATCGCTACGTGCCCGAGCAGATCGAGCTGCAGGCCTGCGCCGACGCCGACGCCCCCACGGCCGGGGCGCCTGACACCCCGCTTCAGTCCTTGATGCGCGTCCGCATCGCGCGGCTGTGGGACGAGCAAATGGCGCTGCTGGCCGGACCCCCGCCCACCGTCGGCACCGTGCAGGCCGTGGGCCGGGTGTTCGCGCATCTGGCGGCTTGTCAGGCACAGGGCGAGCCCCTGAGTGCCGAGCAGGCCCCCCCCCGCGAAGCCCATGCCCTGGCGGCCTGGGCACGCCTGCACCACCCGATGACTCCGGCCAGCGTGACGCCGATCGACCCACAGCGGGTTGCCGCAGCGACCGTGCGCGCCGCCGGGCCGGTGGAGGAGTCGGTGGTCAACACCCCGGCCCAGCGCGTGCTCAAGGTCGGCCAGGACAAGATCGACCGGCTGATGGAGTTGATCGGCGAGATGGTCGTGGCCAAGAACTCGCTGCCCTACCTGGCCCAGCGCGCCGAAGTGCATTTCAAGCAGCGCGACCTGGCACGCGAGATCAAGACGCAGTACGCAGTGATCAACCGCATCGCCGAGGACATGCAGCACGCCATCATGCAGGTGCGCATGCTGCCCGTGGGCACCATTTTCCAGCGCTTCAGCCGCTTGGTGCGCGACATCAGCCGCAAGCTGGGCAAGGACGTCGCCCTGGTCATCGAAGGCGAGGACACCGAGGCCGACAAGAACGTGATCGAGTCGCTGGCCGACCCGCTGATCCACATCCTGCGCAACAGCCTGGACCACGGCATCGAACTGCCGGCCGTGCGCTTGGCCGCAGGCAAGCCCGCGCAAGGCACGCTGCGGGTGGCGGCGCGGCAGGAGGCCGACCGCGTGATTCTCGACATCAGCGACGATGGCGCTGGCGTGGACGTCGAGCGGGTGCGCGCAAAGGCCGTGGAGCGCGAGCTGGTGACGGCCCAGCGTGCGGGGGCCATGACCGACCATGAGGCGGTGCAACTGATCTTCCTGCCGGGCTTCAGCACGGCGGAGGCCATTTCCGACCTTTCCGGCCGGGGCGTGGGGATGGACGTGGTGCGCTCGGCCGTGGAGCGCATCAACGGCACGGTCGACCTCGGTTCGGTGCGCGGCCAGGGTACCCGGCTGCGGCTGACGCTGCCCCTGTCGATGGCCGTGACCAACGTCATGATGATTGAGAGCGGAGGCTGCCGCTTCGGCGTGCCGATGGATGCCATCGTCGAGACCGTGCGCGTGAATGCCGAGGACATCCACCGATTCAAGCAGGCCATGACCGCCGTGCTGCGCGGGCGTGTCGTGCCCTTGCGGCCGCTCAACGAGTTGCTGTCCATTGGCGTGCCCGCGCGGCTCAACGGGGACGGCGAGCACGCCGTCCTGGTGATTCGGGTCGGTGTGGAAACTGTGGGCCTCCTGGTCGACGAATTCCACGGCACCAGCGACATCATCCTCAAGCCGCTGGAAGGCGTGCTGGCCGGCATCACCGGCTTTGCCGGCACCGCGCTCATGGGCGATGGCAGCGTGCTGATGATCCTCAACCCCAAGGAGCTGCTCTGATGCCCGTGCGCTACCTCAAGAAGCACGCTGCGCTGGAAGGCTACGTGACCGTGGAAGATGCGGAGACGCTGTCGAACTGGCTGCGCGACCAGAACGCGCCGGCGGTGCACCTGGGCAAGTGCGAGCAGGTTCACTCGGCCGTGCTGCAGGTGCTGCTGGCCCTGGGGCCGCGCATCAGTGCTCCCCCGCCGGACCCCTGGCTCGCCGCGGCGCTGGCCGGCCCCGCTCCATGAACACCCCTGACCGCCTGCAGGAGGCCGCATGCCACACAAGATCCTGACCATCGAAGACACTGCCGACATCCGCCGGTTGATCCGCATGACCCTGGAATTCCAGGGCTACGACGTGATCGAAGCGTCCGAAGGCGCACAGGGGCTGGCGCTGGCGCGCTCGCAAAAGCCGGACCTGATCCTGCTGGACGTGATGATGCCCGGCATGGACGGCCTGGGCGTGGCGCGCCAGCTCTGCGACGACCCGGTGCTCAGCCGCATCCCGGTGATCATGTTGTCGGCGATGGGCGCCACGCGCGACATCCAAGCCGGCCTCCAGGCCGGTGTCAAGGCCTACCTCGTCAAGCCCTTCAGCCCCCGTGAACTGCTGGACAAGGTGGGGCGCCTCGTGGCCACGGCCCATGGGGATTCGGCCTGAAGGGCGTCGCAAGCTCAAGATTTCGGGTGCTCGGCCGACAATGTTGACAGAGCGCGAGGCGCTCGACCCATCGGCCCGCCCCTTCGATCCTCGAGCGCGACCCACGCATGCCCTCCACCTCCGCCTTCAGCACCGCTTCCCGTGCATTCGCCTTCGGGGCGACGGTGCTGCTCGTGGGCTTCGTTGGAGCCTGGCTCCAGGCCGATCTGCTGCCTGGCCTGGGTGTGGCGCCGTGGGCCCACGGCGCCGTCTTCGCCGCGCTCGCGCTGGCCTGTTCCGCGCTGCTGCGCCGACTGATCAAGGGCCTGCAAGGGCGGCGCGCGAGCGCGCCCGGTCGTTTCTGGGGCGGCCCGATCGCCATGCCCGTGCAGCAGGCTGTGCTGGAGGTGCGCGAGACCGCGCCCTTCTTCGAGCTGGTGCGGGAGCAGCTCGACGGCGCCATCAAGGATTCCGAGAAGTCGGCGTTGCAGATGATCGAGCGGATGAACGCCATCCACCGGATCTCGCACCAGCAGTTCGAACACATCCTGGTGACCCAGGCCGACAGCCTGAAGCTCACGCAAGTCATCAAGGACAAGCTGATGGCCGACACTCAGCTCGGCTCGATCCTGCAACTGTTCGTGCAGAAGCAGGAAGAAGACGTGGCTGCCAACCTGGAGCGCATCAAGCGACTCCAGGGGGTCAAGGACCTCCAGCCGCTGGTGGATGTGATCGCGGTGGTGGCCCGCCAGACCAACTTCCTGGCCATCAATGCCGCCATCGAGGCGGCACGGGCCGGCGAGTCGGGCCGTGGCTTTGCGGTGGTGGCCGCGGAGATCCGCCAGCTCTCGATCCGCACCGGCGAGGTGGCCGTGGACATCGCCAGCAAGATCAACGTGGCCACCGCCGGCATCGCCGAGGAACTCGCCGCAGCCACCGATACGGGCAGCCTCGGCGGCGCCACCAACAACATGCGCCGGGTACTGGCCGACATCGACGAGATGCAGCAGCGCTTTGCCGAATCGATGGCCCAGATGCAGCTCGACCGCGTGATCGAAGAGGTCAAGACCGGCCACGAGCAGATCGTGATCGGGCTGGGCGATACCCTGGCCCAGGTGCAGGGCCAGGACGTGATGCGGCAGCGCGTGGAGCACGCCCAGGTGGCGCTCTCGGGCATGAAGGCCCACCTGCAATGCATTGCCGATCAGCTGCACGACCGGCCCTGGGATCCGGACGGCATCGCCGCGGGCAAGCAGCTCCTGCAGTCACAAGCGGATGGCTATGTGATGGACAGCCAGCGGCTCGCGCACCAGAAGGTCATGGGGTCCGCGGTGGACGTTCCTCACGACCTGCCCAAGGTCGAACTGTTCTGAGCCCGGCTCCTGTTAGCGCCAGCAGCCTCGCGCGCCGGAACCAACCCCCCCATCCGCAAAGGTGACTTGATGAAGAGCGTGTTCCTCGTCGATGACTCGACCACCATGCTGATGAGCCTGCGCAGCACGCTGGAGATCAGTGGCTTCAAGGTCGAGACCGCACCCGACGGCGAGGCGGCGCTCAACAAGATCAAGTCCGGCTTCAAGCCCGACCTGATCATCACCGACATCAACATGCCCAAGCTCGACGGCATCGGCCTCATCAAGGAGGCCCGCAAGGTCCTGCGGTTCACGCCGATCCTGGTGCTGACCACCGAGAGCCAGCAGGCCAAGCGCGACGAGGCCAAGAAGCTCGGCGCCACCGGTTGGCTCGTCAAGCCCACGGGCGGCGCCGAACTCATCAAGGTGATCAAGCAGGTGGTGCCGGGCGCCTGAGCCCGGCCCGCCCGAGCGCTCAGCCCAGGCCGAGCAGGCGCATGGCGTTTTGCTTGAGGATCAGCGGCTTGACCTTGTCCTTGAAGCCCGCCTCGTCGAAGTCCTTCATCCAGCGCTCGGGTGTGATCAGCGGGTAATCGCTGCCGAAGAGCATGCGGTCTTTCAGCAGCGTGTTGGCGTACTGCACGAGCTGCGGCGGAAAGTACTTCGGGCTCCAGCCCGAGAGATCGATCCAGACGTTGGGCTTGTGCAGCGCCAGGCTCAGCGCTTCGTCCTGCCACGGCCAGCTCGGGTGGGCGATGACGATCTGGATGTCGGGGAAGTCGATGGCCACGTCTTCCAGCAGCATGGGGTTGCTGTTCTGCAGGCGCAGGCCGCCGCCGCAGCGCATGCCGCTGCCGATGCCGCTGTGGCCGCTGTGGAAGATGGCCGGCAATTTGTGCTCGGCGATCACCTCGTACAAGGGCCAGGCCATGCGGTCGTAGGGCAGGAAACCCTGCACGGTGGGGTGGAACTTGAAGCCCTTGATGCCGTATTCGGCGATCAGCCGGCGCGCCTCGCGGGCGCCCATCTTGCCCTTGTGCGGGTCGATGCTGGCAAAGCAGATCATCATGTCCGCATTGGCCTGCGCAGCTTCGGCGATCTCCTCGTTGGGGATGCGCCGGCGGCCCAGCTGCGATTCGCTGTCCACCGTGAACATCACCAGGCCCAGCTTGCGCTCGCGGTAGTAGGCCACCGTCTCGGCGATGGTCGGCCTGCGGTCGGAGCCGAAGTACTTGTCCGCGGCGCGGTCGTACTCCTCGCCGTAGTTGTCGAAGGGGTTGCGGCAGCTCACCTCGGCGTGCGTGTGCACGTCGATGGCGATCAGGTCGGTGGTATTCATGGGGGGCGTTTTCGGCAGAGGTGGCGTATCTTGCCCCAAGCCGCGGCACGCGCTGCCCCGGCCGACCTATGATCGACGCCCGATGAATGCCACCACCGCTTCCGACCCGCTACCCCGATACCGCGCTGCACGGGTGGGCGGCTGCCTGCAGGCGAGCGTCGAACCCCACCCGGCCGGCGGCCATGTGCTGCGCTCCGTCGAGCCGCTGGGCCCGGCGCCCGCCCGCCTGACGGACTGCCTGCAGCACTGGGCACAGGCAGTCCCCGGGCGCACCTTCGCCGCGCGCCGCGCACCCGGTGGCGGCGACTGGGTGCGCATCAGCTACGCGCAGATGCTCGACCGCGCGCGGCGCATTGGCCAGGCGCTGCTCGACCACGGCCTGTCGGCGGAACGGCCGGTGGCCATCCTCTCCGACAACGACCTCGAACACCTCTCGCTGGCCATGGGCGCGATGTGGGCGGGCGTGCCGGTGGTGCCGGTGTCGCCGGCCTACTCGTTGCTGTCGCAGGATCACGGCAAGCTGCGTCACATCCTGGGCGTGGTCACGCCCGGCCTGGTGTTCGCGGCCAGCCCGGCCTACGCGCGCGCCATCGAGGCCGTGGTGCCCGTCGGAACCCCGGTGGTGCTCACCGACGGCCTGCTTTCCGGACGGGCCACGCGGACCTTCGGCGAGCTGCTTGCCACCGAGCCGGGTGCGGCGGTGGATGCCGCCAACGCCCGAATCGGCCCGGACACGATCGTCAAGTTCCTCTTCACTTCGGGCTCCACCCGCGAGCCCAAGGGCGTGATCAACACCCACCGCATGCTGTGCAGCAACCAGCAGATGCTGCGCCAGGCCATGGGCTTCCTGGCCGACGAACCGCCCGTGCTGGTGGACTGGCTGCCCTGGAACCACACCTTCGGCGGCAACCACAACGTGGGCATCTGCCTGGTCAACGGCGGTACGCTGTACATCGACGAAGGCAAGCCCACGGCCAAGGGCATCGCCCAGACCTTGGCGAACCTGCGCGAGATCGCGCCCACGGTGTACTTCAACGTGCCCAAGGGCTTCGAGGAACTCTCGCTGGCCATGGAGAGCGACGACGCCCTGCGGCGGCAGCTGTTCAGCCGCGTGCAGGCGTTCATGTTCGCCGGCGCGGGCTTGAGCCAGGCCGTGTGGGACCGCCTGGACCGCCAGGCCGAGGCCACGGTGGGCGAGCGCATCCGCATCATCACGGGCCTGGGCATGACCGAGACGGCACCGTCCTGCACCTTCGCCGTCTGGCCCGGGGCGCAGTCGGGCCACATCGGGCTGCCGTGCCCGGGCGTGGAAGTGAAGCTCGTGCCGCAGGACGGCAAGCTGGAGATCCGCTTCCGCGGCCCCAACGTGATGCCGGGCTACTGGCGCGCACCTGAGCAGACGGCCGAGGCCTTCGACGAAGAGGGCTATTACCGGACGGGGGATGCGGCGCGCTTCGTCGATCCGGCCGATCCTTCCCGCGGGCTGGCTTTCGACGGCCGCATTGCCGAGGACTTCAAGCTTTCCAGCGGCACCTTCGTCAGCGTCGGCCCGCTGCGCGCCCGGGTGATCGCCGGGGGCGACCCCGTGGTGTGGGATGCCGTGGTGGCGGGGCAGGACCGGGACGACATCGGCCTGCTGATCTTTCCGCGGCTGGAAGAGGTGCGCGCCCGCTTCGGCCTGGACGCCGGCCTGCCTGCCGCCGAGGTGCTGGCCACCGCCCCCGTGCGCGCCTTCTTCCAGGCGCTGATGGACAGGCTGTGGGCCGAAGGCACCGGCAGCGCCAGCCGGCCGGGGCGGGCGTTGCTGCTCGTCGACCCTCCGCACATCGACCGCGGCGAGGTCACCGACAAGGGCTCCATCAACCAGCGCGCCGTGCTCAAGCACCGCGCGGCGCTGGTGGATCGGCTCTATGCCGAGACGCCGGAGGCCGAGGTGATCGTGCCGCGCAAAGGCTGAAGGCGCGGCAGCGTTTGGAGGCGGAAAGCCAAGCGGGCCGCCATGTGCCTGCGCCAGCGAAGCCCACGCATCTTGGCACGATGGGTAGATCGAGTCGGCTGGCCGCATCGGCCCTGCAAAACACCCTTTGCGTTGGCTTGATGAAGTCCTCGGGCCTGTCACCCGCGAAGCGCTGGTCGTCGACGAGCCATTGGTTCCATGTCGAACCCGGTGCCGAGCGGGCGCGGATCGGGCGCAGTTGGTAGGTCA
>CAIJPE010000404.1 GCA_903822435.1 uncultured beta proteobacterium
ATGAGAAGTGCACGAGTGCCCAAGACCACCTGCCTGCGAGGTGATCCGGGCGCTCGTCTTCTACGGTCTTGTCATAACCAAGGTCTTCTCATAATGGCCGTTATGGCAAGACTTGCATAACGGCCAGAAGCCGTCCCTCACGGAAGTCCGCTTCCTGGCTTGCCAAGGAAAAGCCAGGGTCACGTTGCGTTCTGCTTCGCCACCCATAGCTGCAGATCGGCCGAAGGTGTTCCGTAGCTGACGATGACGATATCCAGTCCGTGACCTGAGACAGCTTGCAAGGCATGCTGCATCGCGGCCAGGATCCAGCCTTCCTCGTTGCGAAAGGCGCCGCCGCCCAGCAAGGTGAGCAGCACAGTATTGGATACGCCGCGTTGCGCGTTGAGCACTGCGGCCCACAGAGTGGCCTCATAGGCGGCCTCGAGCACAAGCTGGGCGAGCGGCGCCCATTTCGCCCCGCGCGTGCCGGACATCAAGTTGTTGTACGACACCGGCAGCGCCGAGCAGAAGGCCTGCGAGACCGTCGGGCCGGGCGTGGCGTCCGCGTCAGTGACCTCGACATCCCAGTGCAGCCCGATCTGCAGGTGCTGGCGAATTTCGTCTCGCCCGGTGGTGTCGAGCGACTGAACATGCGAAGACATCAGGTCCACGCTGGCGCGGGTGAACATCGCATAGCCATTGCGCATCGTCCAGAGGCTTTCGCCGGGCCGCCCCAGTCCGTGTGCCACCGCCGCGCCGAATCCGGCAAACGTGTCCAGCTGCCGGTTCCGTGTCTGGCCAGTCGCGTCACCGACCGTCACGAAGTAGTTTCGGTAGACGGTCGCTGCGCCCGCCGCAATCGCGCACGCCGGCCCCTGCGTCCGGTCGCCTTCATAGCGCGTCACGCCGTGCTCGGGGGTGACCTCGGGTCCAACCATCTCGAGCAGGTTGAACTGCGAGGCCACCTGGAACAGGGCGCCAACGTATTCGGGCTCAGCGTGCATCGCGCGCGCATGACCCCGCGCGACGCGCATTTGCCGCTGCCCAGGCACCGTTGCACCCGATTGCGCGCGCCGCCGCAGCGCCGCCATCGACCCCAGTTCCAGCCTGCCGATCCCATAGCGGTGGCCGTTGACCAGCGAGGTCAAGACCTGCCCATCGACTTGAAGCCGCTGGCGTGTCTGCTCGTAGCCCAGGAGACCCGTCGACTCCTTGTAACCCGTCAGGCGTTCGAACCAGTCCATGATTTGCCCAATCGTAGCCGTGGCCAGGCTCATTGGCCCCCACAGTTTCCAGCCGGTGGCCACGGCCCGGCGCATTGCGCTTTTGCTGCGGTGCTTTGAACGCCCCGCGGCGCGGTCCTGCCAAGCCACGCTCAAGGGCGATCCGGGCGGGAGTCTCGCAAATTTCCGCCGTCAGGCACAGCTTCAATCCATGCCTGCGACGGTTGATCGACGGGCCGCGCCGCAGGTCATCCACGTAGCACGCCGTTCGGCAACGGCCATGGCCGACGATCTTGCCCAGATTCGATGGCTCTCGATGAACCGTGTCAGAAGCGTTACCCGTGATGGGCTTCCAGCGACTCGAGGAGCGGCAAAGATGCGCCGGCACGGCGCCAGTTTTCTTGTCTTCCATCAACACGGGGACGCCGCGGCGCCTTGCGCTGGCGGACAGCTTCCTGGACACCGCGGCGATTCACGCTCCCGGCCAGGAGCCGCCGCCCACCGATGCCCGCTTGCCGGCCGCCCGATGGCCCCGTAGATCAAACCCTGGCGCTCAGCCGGCAGAGTCGCGGTCCACCGCTCGGATGGCCAGCTTGAGCAGATCTTTGGTGAAGCGGCATCGCGAGTCGTCGGAATGAGCCGGGTGGACGACGAGCTTCATCGCGAGTGGTCGCAGCTTCAGCGGCAAATCCCGGATCGTCACCTCGCCCAGCGCCATCGAGCGTGCGCAACGTGCAGGCATGGTGGTGATCAAGTCGGAATGAGCAACCAAGGGCAGTGCCAGGGTGAAGCTGGGGACGACACGCACCACACGCCGCGACAGGCCTTTCGCGCTGAGCTGCTCGTCGACGTCGCTGTGGCTAGACCGCCCGCGCGGCGTCACGAGTACGTGGCCTTGGGCTGCATACGTTGCCGCGTTCCATCGGCGCGATTGCAGTGGATGCCCCCGGCGCATCGCACAAACATAGCGTTCCTCGTAGAAGACTTCGGCGCTGAGGGCGTCTTCGGCATTCGTGGCAGCGAAGCTGCCGCTGGGGCTGACAAGCACACCCCTGGACTGTTCAAGCCAATCCGAAACTTCAGCCGGCACGGACGCGATGGCCAGGGTGGCCTGGGGTGCACGATCGCGAACCAGCTGATCCAGCCTGGGCAGCAGAACCATCGCGACATGTTCTGCCATGGCAATCGGGAACTCGCCACGGTAGGTCGCCGGGTCGAAAGGCCTTGCCGCGCCCAGCAAGCGCTCGGCAGAGGCGACGACATCGCGGGCCGCAGCGCGCAGCTCTTCACCGACACGCGTTCTGACGAGCCCGCGGCCTTTCTTCACCAGCAGTGGGTCACCGAGCTGCTCGCGCAGGCGACGAAGCGTATTACTGGCCGCTGCGGGTGTGATCGCCAGGTGCACGGCGGCTCGACCAACATGGGACTCTTCCAGCAGGTAGTGAAGCGCCTTGGCCTGGTTGAAATCGAAAGCGGATACCTTCATGGCGTGAAGTCGAAAGCTTCGAAAAGTAAACTTGATGGCGCATTTTGCCCACCCTAGACTGAGCCCATGAAAGCTCTCGTCTACCACGCTTACGGCGATCGCACGGTGCTCGGTCTGGAGGACATCCCGGACCCGGGTCCGCCCCGTTCGGGCGATGTGCGGGTTCGCGTCCATGCCAGCTCCGTGAATCCCGTCGATGGCAAGGTTCGGCGTGGAGAGCTCAAGCTCATCGCCGGCGGGCATTTCCCGAAGCGGCCGGGGCTCGACTTTTGTGGCGAGGTCGAGGCCCTCGGTGACGGCGTTTCCGGCCTGAAGGTCGGCGACCGGGTCTACGGTGCGGCGCGGAGCATGAGCGAGGGCGCGTTCGCGGAGCATGTGCTGGTTCATGCGGCGGCTGTCGCACGGCAGCCGTCGACCCTGGACACAGTCACCGCGGCCGGCGTGCCGACCGTCGCAATCGCGGCGCTCCAGGTGCTGCGCGACATCGTCAAGGTCGCGCCCGGGGATCGCATCCTGGTCAACGGCTGCACCGGCGGCGTGGGCCTCTTCGCGTTGCAACTTGCCAAGCGCCCAGGCGCCATCGTGACGGGTGTGTGTGGCAGCCTTGGGGCCGCGCTGGCGCGTGAACTTGGCGCTGACGAGGTTCTCGACTACAAGAAGGCAGGCTCGTGCATGGGCGGCGGGAGCTACCGAGCCATCCTGGAACTGAGCGGAAAGCTGCACTTCGACGCGGCGCAGGACAGGCTCGACGA
>CAIJPE010000405.1 GCA_903822435.1 uncultured beta proteobacterium
CTGGCCGAACTGGAATACGGCTACACCGGCAAGCCTGCCGACCGCACCAAGGTGCTGGTGGCCAAGGCCGAGACCACCTACTCCGTGGCCAAGGAGCGCTGCGACGATCTGGCCGGCAACCCCAAGGACGTCTGCGTCAAGGAAGCCAAGGCCGTCGAGGTCAAGTCCCTGGCAGATGCCAAGATGGGCAAGGAAATCGGCCAGGCCCGCAAGGACGCCGCGACCGACAAGCGCGATGCCGATTACAAGGTGGCCACCGAGAAGTGCGATGCACTGGCCGGTGACGCCAAGTCGAGTTGCATCGCCAGCGCCAAGGTGACGTACGGAAAGACCTGAGTTCGATCCGGCATCGGCGGCGCAGGGCCTCAGTCGAAAGACCGCTCCAGCTCGTCGATCAAGCGGCCCACGTACGCCACCGCGTCGTGGATCGGTTGCGACGAGGCCATGTCGATGCCGGCCAGGTGCATCAGCTCCAGCGGCTTGCGCGTGCCGCCTGCCTTGAGCACGTCCAGCCAGCGTTGCACGGCGGGCGGGCCCTCTTTCTGCACCACCAGCGACATCGCGGTGGATGCGACCAGGCCGACGGAGTAGGTGTAGGGGTACAGCCCCATGTAGTAGTGAGGCTGTCGCATCCACGTCATGCGCGCGCCGTCGTCGATCTCGAGCGTGTCGCCCCAGAACCTGGCCAGGATTTGACCCTTGCGCTCATTCAGCACCGCTGCGGTGATGGATCGACCGCCTTCTGCCAGCGCGTAGATCTGGCGTTGCAATTCGGCTTCCAGCAGGTGGGTCACGAAATTGTGGTGGTAGGTGCCCAGCACCTGCATGATGACCGAGCGCCGCATCCGCGGGTCCCGGTTGTCCGCCAGCACGTGCTGCGCCAGCAGCATCTCGTTCATGATCGACGGTGCTTCGATGAAGGGCATGGCCGGCCGCATGTTCACGAAGCGCTGGTGCTGCATCGCCAGCCCGAAGTGCCCGGCATGGCCCAGCTCATGCGCCAGCGTGAACACGTTGCGCATCGTGTTCGACCACGTGATCAGGATGTACGGGTGCACGCCGTACGGCGAAGCACAGAAGGCACCCGATGACTTGCCGATGTTGTCGGCCCGGTCGACCCAGCGTTGTTCCATCGCCTGGCGCGCGAAGGCGCAGTACTGCGGCCCCATGATGGCCAGCGAGTCCAGGATCAGCCGGCAGCCTTCCTCATAGGAAATGTGCGGATTGAAGGCCGGGTCCAGCGGCGCCTTGATGTCGCAATACAGCAGCTTGTCCAGGCCCAACACGCGGCGGCGGAGCCGGGCGTAACGCTGCATGTGCGGCGCCAACTCGGCCTGGATGATGTCCAGGATGTCGTGATGGACCGAGTGCGGAATCTTGTGCGTCTGCAGCAGGTAGGCTTCGGTGCTGGGGTAGTGGCGAAGCCTCGCCATCACGACGTTCTTGTTGACCTCGGTGGCGAAGGTCGCGGAGTAGGTCTGGTTGTAGGCCTTCAGCCCGGCGCTGAACGAAGCCCAGGCGCCGCGGCGCACGCTGGTGTCGCTGTGGGTCTCGAAGTTGGATTCGAAGCCATTGACCGAATTGGCGTACACCGTGCCGGCGGCGTCGGTGAACGGCGCGAACGCCATGTCGCTGGACTTGGACCGGTTGTAGATCATGTAGGGAGCGGCCAGCACGTCGCCCAGCGAGGCCAGGGCGCGCTCGGTATCCGCACCCAGGCGGTGAGGGCGCAAGGCCAGCAGGTCCGTCAGCATGGGCTTGAAGACCGCCAATCCCGGCTCGGCGGCCATGAACGCTTCGAGCACGCCTTCGGGGAACGCCAGGATTTCAGAGTCGACGAAGGCGGTGCTGGCGCCCACGCGCGCATGCAGCGCCGACACGCGTGCCATGGCCGCCTGGTGCTGCGGGTCGGTGCCGTCCTGCGCGTTGCGCAAGCGCGCGAAGGTGCTCACGCGCATCAGCCGTTCCTGAACGGACTCCACCGCCGTGAGGCCCGACAGCAAATGGGCCGGGCCGCCGCCCAATTTTCCCTGGTGCGCGCCGAGGGCCTGGTGCGCTTCATCGACGGCCTGGAATTCACGTTCCCAGGTGGCCTCGTCGGCGAAGAGCGGGCTCAGGTCCCAGGTGGATGCGACAGGAACTTCTGGGCGCGAAAGGCGAGTGTGCATGCTAGGAGGGCTCATGGTCGGTCTGCCGGTGAACTCGGCGTCATGGCCGAATCATGCCGCCGCGCACGAGTCTACGGTCCCGAGCCCCGTCAGAGCTCGCCCGCGAAGACGGCAGCCAGGTCGACCCGCGCACGCAGCCGGGTGCACAGCATGAAGGTCCCGGCGAACTTGCGCTGCAGGAAGAGCAGGTCGGGCGGTGGCGTGCGGGCATAGCCTTCGCCGAAGAACTGCGCGCGGCCTTGCTCGAAGCTGCGTGAAAACAAGTCCGAGGCGCCGAAGTCGTAAGGGCCGGCGTGGCGCAGCGGCTCTCCGGCCATGCGCATCAAGGCGATGACACCCTGGGTCTGCTCGGGCGGGTCCTCGGCGGCGGTGAAGCCGGCCGCGTGCGAGGCCGCGGTCAGCCTTGCGCCGTCGTCCGCGCGCAGCGCCCGGCCCAGTTCACGCAACTGCGCGACGCGCTCGGCGGTGACGGCTTCGGTGGCGCCGAAGTCGATGAGCGCAATGCGGCCGCTGGCCGCGTCGAACAGGTAGTTGCCGAAGTTCGGGTCGGTCTGCACCAGTTGCATGCGGAAGAACTCGTGGACCGCCAGCCGGCTCAGCGCCGCCGCCACGTGGTCGCGCTCGGCCTGCGCGGCGCCGCTGCGCGCCAGGCGGTCCACCGGAACACCGGGGGCGAAGTCCGTGGCGATGATGCAGTCCGTGCAGTGTTCATCGGCCACGGCGGGGACGGTCAGCACCGGGTCGCGGCCGAGTCGCCTGCGGTACTCGGTGGCGGCCCGGGCTTCGGCGCGGTAGTCGGTCTCGTGCTCGAGTTGCGCGCGGACCCGGGCCAGCAGCGAGGCGACGTCCAGTCCCGCGGGCACCAGGCCCGGCGTGCGGGCCAGCAGGGCGACGTTGGCCATGTCACTCGCGATGCTTTCGCGAACGCCGGGGTATTGGATCTTCAACGCCAGCACGCGGCCGTCGTGCGTCTCGGCGCGGTGCACCTGGCCGATCGAAGCGGCCGCGATCGGTTCGAAGCTCAGGCGCCGGAAGCGCCGGTGCCAGTCGAGGCCGTATTCGCGTTCGAGCACCTCGGCCAGCTGGGATGCCGGCATCACATGGGCCTGGTCGCGCAACCCGCCCAGCAACTCGGCGAAGTGCGGCGGCAGCACGCCGTGGCCGTCCATCGACATCAGCTGCCCGACCTTCATCACCGCGCCGCGCATCTGGGACAGGCGCTCTGCGAGGCGTCGCGCGTTGCCCGGGCTCATCATCAGCTGCGCCAGGTCAGGGCGCTGCCCCCGGGCGAGCTGGCCCAGGCCCTGGGCGGCTGCGCCGGCGGCCATCTCGCCCATGGCACGGCCGAAGTGCCATAGCCGCTGCGCTCGACCTTCCGGCACGGGCGCGCGGCGCATCAGGCTGCGCTGCCGGCCAGGCTAGCCGGCTGCCCAAGGGCAGCCGCATCGACAATGGCGGGGGTGAAGGGCTTCATGGAAGGCTGCGCATGGAACGACTACCTTACCTGAGCTTCGATCTGGAGGAGGTGGCCGAGGGCCTTTGCACCTTGGAAGCCATGGCTTCCACCCCGGCCGTCCGCCATGAGGCCGTGATGGCCGACGCAAGGCGGGTGCTGGACTGGGCCTGGCGAGAGTTCGCGCAGGGCCACGGGTCCGCCGACGATGGGATGGACTGGGACCACGAGCTTCAGGTCAGTGTGGAGCCCGGCGGGTGGCACACGGTCACCCTGACGCTGACGGCGAGCCCGCGGTTCGTGGAAGCATTCCTCGCAGCATTCGGCAGCGCATCCGACTGAGCCGCGCCTCCGGGTCAATGGCCGGCCAGTGCAGGCCTGCGGGCAGCGTTGTGGCGGGGCCAGGCTGAAGAGCCATTTCGCAGTTGCTCATAAGCCCGCTCGACCACGTCGTAGCACTCGCAGCTCTGCTGCTTCAGCCTCTTGCGGTCCAGCACCCGGATGTGGCCACGGCTGTAGTCGATCAGCCCGTCGCGTTGCAGCTGCAAGGCGGCTCCGGTCACGCTCTCCCGGCGCACGCCCAGCATCTCGGCAATGCATTCCTGCGTGATCCTCAGGTCTTGGCCAGCTTGGCGATCGAGATGCTGGAGCAGCCATCGGCACAGTTGAGGGGCCAGGGCATGGTGCCGGTGACAGGCCGAGGTCTGGGCCATGTGCGCGAACAGCGCCTGGGTATAGCGCAGCAACTGCTGCATCAGGGGCTCGAAGTCGCGTGCCGCATCGGCAATGTCGCGCGCCCCCATGCGCCATGCCAAGCCGGGGCGCTGCACGACGGCGCTGCTCAGCGCCTTGCCGCCGCCCATGTAGGCGCACACGCCCACCACCCCTTCACGGCCGACCACCGCCACCTCGGCACATGCACCGTCCTGCAGAGGCGACACCAGCGACACCACGGCCGTGATGGGGAAGTACACGTTGAGCAGGACGGTGCCGGCCTCGTACAGCAGTGTTCCGGTCGTCAGTTCCACTTCCTCGATTCGGGGTTGCAGCAGGGTGGCGACTTCGGTCGGCAGCGAGGCCAGCAGCTGGTTATCCGGCGCAGTCGATTTGCGGGTGTTCATGGGTGCGTCTCCGGTCTGACCTCAGGGTCGATGAGACGGAATCTAGAGCCCGGCCAGTGAATCCATTACGTCGAAAGACACACGCCGCGACCTGCGGCCCCAGGCCGTCAGACCAGCGGGCGGGGCGTGGGGCGGCCGTCGCCGTAGAGGTCCGCCAGCCGGGCC
>CAIJPE010000406.1 GCA_903822435.1 uncultured beta proteobacterium
CCGATGGTAATGTCGATGTATTTACAAAGGTGCGTCAATTTGTCGATCAGAAGTTCATCGACGAGGCCCTGCCCGTCTTCATGAGCGAGGCCAGCGAGCAACTTGCTTCGCTGGAAAGCCTGCTGCTGCAACTGGAAGACAGCCCCGGCGACCGCGAGTTGCTGGACGCGTTGTTCCGCTGCGCACACACGATCAAGGGCTCGGCCGGCATCTTCGGCCTGGACCGCATCGTGGCCTTTACGCACCACATGGAAAGCCTGCTGGACCAGGTCCGCGAAGGCCAGGTGGCCCTCACCCCGGTGCTGAGCACCTTGCTGCTGAAGTGCGTGGACCAGACGCGAGCGCTGCTGGCGCAGGCCGGCCAGGACGGCGGCGAGGAAGGGGCAGAGGATCACGGGCAGGCTGCCCGGGCAGACCTTGTGCGGGCTCTCCAGGCAGCTGCACCGACAGCGCCGAAGCCCGAAGCCACTGCACCGACGGCGCCGGCCCAGGCGTCGGCCATCGCAACCGGCATGGCGCGCTGGCACGTGGCGGTGCGCTTCGGCCCCGAGACCTTTCGCAACGGCATGGACCCACTGGCCATCGTGGGCTACCTGCGGGGCCTGGGCCGCATCGCCAGCATCGGGTGCGACCGCAGCGCCCTGCCCGGCCTGGACGCCATCGACCCCGAGTCCTGCCACCTGTCGCTGGCCCTGGACCTCGACACCGAGGCTTCGCAGGCAGAGATCGAATCGGCCTTCACCTTCGTGCGCGACGATTGCGTGCTGACGATCCGCCCACCGGTGGCCAGCGAAGCCGTGCTGGCTCACCGCGTCGACTCCACCGGCGACGACGGGCTGCTCCACGGCGACAGCGGCGTCAGTCCGCAGATCGTGCCGGCGGCCCTGCAGCGCCCGCAGAAACACCGCGACGGGGCGCCCTCCCACCCAGCAGCCGGCGCGCCCGACGAGAACCGTTTCATCCGCGTGCACGCCGACCGCCTGGACGCCGTCATCAACCTGCTGGGCGAACTGGTCATCGCCGGTGCCGGGGCCGCGCTGATGGCCCGGCAGACCCGCCAACGCGGCCTGATCGAAGCCAACCTGCAAATGGCACGGCTGATCGAGGAGATCCGCAACGGCACGCTGCAACTGCGCATGGTGCCCATCGGCGAGACCTTCGCGCGCTTTCGGCGCGTGGTGCGCGACACGGCCGCCGAACTCGGCAAGGAAGTGGCACTGGACATCCAGGGCGGCGAGACCGAGTTGGACAAGTCGGTCGTCGAACGCATTGCCGACCCGCTGATGCACCTGGTGCGCAACGCGCTGGACCACGGCCTGGAACCGCCCGAACAGCGCCAGGCCAGCGGCAAGCCCGCGCAAGGCCGGCTGCAGCTCTCGGCCTGCCACGAATCCGGCAGCATCGTCATCCGGATCACCGACGATGGCCGGGGCATCCAGCGGGCCAAGGTGCTGCAACGCGCCTGGGAACGGGGGCTGGTCGAACGGGGCGTCACGCCGCCCGATGCCGAGTTGCTGAACCTGATCTTCGAGCCGGGGTTCTCCACGGCCGAGAAGGTCACCAACCTCAGCGGGCGCGGCGTGGGCATGGACGTGGTCCGCCGCAACATCCAGGGCCTGCGGGGCAGCATCGCCCTGCACAGTGAAGAGGGCCGGGGCAGCCGCATCGAGATCCGCCTGCCGCTGACGCTGGCCATCATCGACGGTTTCCTGGTGGGCGTGGGCCCCTCGAAGTTCATCTTCCCGCTGGACACGGTGGTGGAGGTGATCGAAAGCCAGGCCGGCAACCCACCCGCCGACGGCCGCGGCTGCAGCGTGGTCGAACTGCGCGGCAAGGTCCTGCCGGTGGTCAGCCTGCGCACGCTCTATGCGTTGGAGTCCCCCGCGCCCGACCGGGTGAGCATCGTCGTGCTGAAGGACGGCGACCGCCGCTTCGGCGTGATGGTCGACCACCTGCTCGGCCAGCACCAGACCGTGATCAAGCCGCTGGGGCGGCTGTTCGGCAGCCTGCGCGGCATGTCGGGCTCTTCGATCCTGGGCAACGGCGAGGTCGCGCTGATCTTCGACGTGCCCGCGCTCGGCCAGCTGGCCGCCCAGCGAACCATCACTGCAGTTCCCACCCACCGCCAAGACAGCCCGGGGCACCGGGCCACTGCGCATTCCGCTGAAGGACCCACCGCATGAACTCCAACACCCCTTCCTGGCTTGCCCGCGCCGTGGCTGGCGCCGAACTGCAACGTGCCGCAGACGCCCTGAGGGAGCAGGAAGCTGCCCGCATCGAAGCCGAAGCCACCATGGCCCAGTACAAGGCCCGGCTGGACGAACTGGAAGCCGAACTGCAGGTGCGCACCCAGATCATGGATGTCACCAGCATCGTCTCGGAGGCCGACAAGAAGGGCGACATCGTCAGCGTCAACGACAAGTTCGTGGAGATCTCCAAGTACAGCCGCGACGAGCTGATCGGTGCGCCGCACAGCACCACGCGGCACCCGGACATGCCCAAGGAGACCTTCAAGCAACTCTGGTCGACCATCGGCCGCGGCGACACCTTCCGCGGCGTCATCAAGAACCGCGCCAAGGACGGCACGCCCTACTACGTGGACGCCGTCATCGCGCCCGTGATGGGCGAGAACGGCAAGCCGAAGAAGTACCTGGGCGTGCGCTACGACATCACGGCCAGCGAGATCGCCCGTCAGAACGCCCAGGGCATCCTGTCGGCCATCGACACCTCGTTCGCCTACATCGAGTTCGACCTGCAGGGCCTGGTGCTCAAGGCCAACGACAATTTCCTCAAGCTGCTGGGCTACCGGTCCGACGAGATCGTGGGCAAGCACCACCGCATGTTCGTCGACACCGCCGAAGCTGCCGGCGCCTCGTACAACCAGTTCTGGCGCGATCTGGCCGAGGGCAAGGCGCAGAGCCAGGTGTTCAAGCGCATCACCAAGACGGGCCAGGAAGTGTGGATCCAGGCCGTGTATTCGCCGGTCAGCGACGAGCGCGGCCGCGTGGTGAAGGTCGTCAAGATCGCCACCGACGTGACGCAGGCCCGCCTGCAGGCTGCCGATTTCGAAGGCCAGATCAAGGCCGTGAGCAAGGCCCAGGCGGTGATCGAGTTCTCGCTGGACGGCAAGGTGCTCACGGCCAACGACAATTTCCTCAACACCCTGGGCTACAGCCTGAACGAGATCAAGGGGCAGCACCACAGCCTGTTCGTCGACCCGGCGCACCGCGCCAGCGTGGAATACCGCCTGTTCTGGGACAAGCTGGGCCGCGGCGAGTTCGATGCCGGCCAGTACAAGCGCATCGGCAAGGGCGGGCGAGAAGTCTGGATCCAGGCCTCCTACAACCCCATCCTCGACATGACGGGCAAGCCCTTCAAGGTGGTGAAGTACGCCACCGACGTCACGGCCGAGGTGCTGGCCAACCAGATGCTGCGCCAGGCCGTCGAGCAGGCCCAGCAGGTGACGGCCGCGGCCAAGGCCGGCGACCTCAGCCAGCGCATTCCGCTGGAGGGCAAGAGCGGGCCCATCGCCGATCTGTGCGCCGGCGTGAATGTGCTGATGGAGACCACCTCGGTCATTTTCGGCGATGTCGGCCGGGCCTTCGGGGCGTTGGCGGCGGGCGACCTGTCCCAGCGCATCACGCGGGACTACGCCGGTACCTTCGGGCAGCTCAAGGACGACGCCAACCTCACCAGCGAGAAGCTGGCCGCGATCATCGACGACGTGGTGCGGGTCTTCGCAGGGCTGGCCAGCGGCGACCTGTCGCAGCGCATCACGCGGCAGGCTGAAGGTGTCTTCGACCAGGTCAAGGCCGATGCCAATGCCAGCTGCGACAAGCTGGCCGACATCATCGAGGAAGTGCGGGCCGCGGCCGATGCCCTGACCGGTGCGGCCAACCAGGTCAGCGCCACGGCGCAGAGCCTGTCGCAGGCGGCCAGCGAACAGGCGTCTTCGGTCGAAGAAACCACCTCGTCGATCGACCTGATGTCGGCGTCCATCACGCAGAACAGCGACAACGCCCGCGTCACCGACGGCATGGCCAGCAAGGCCAGCAAGGAAGCCAACGAGGGCGGCGATGCGGTGACCCAAACCGTGGCCGCCATGAAGCAGATCGCGGCCAAGATCAGCATCGTGGATGCCATCGCCTACCAGACCAACCTGCTGGCTCTGAACGCCGCCATCGAGGCCGCACGGGCCGGCGAGCACGGCAAGGGCTTCGCAGTGGTGGCCGCCGAGGTGCGCAAGCTGGCCGAG
>CAIJPE010000407.1 GCA_903822435.1 uncultured beta proteobacterium
CCACGATCCGCGGCAGGCCCACCGAGACCCATCCGCCGCTGTCGGGCCGGTAGGTGCAGGCCTGCTGGCCGAGAAAGGGGGCCAGCAGCAGGTAGGCGTCGAACAGGTCCTGCCGGGCGCTCCCGGCCAGGCGCAAGACGAGGCCGCCACCCGCGGAGAAGCCCGCCAGGCGCCGCGGTGCGGGGGGCTGCACGGCCCGAACGAAATCTTCCACATCGTCCTCGAGCTGCCCGACGTAGCCCACGCGGCCGCGAATCCCCGATGCGCCATGGCCCCGCACGTCCAGGGCATACACGGCCAGCCCCGCCGCGGCCAGTCCTTGCGCGAGCGGGTGCAGGCTGTCGCTGCGGGCCGAGGATCCATGCACGAGCACGATGCTGCCGCGCAGACGGCCGGACGGCCCGGCGGGCGGGTAGGCGCGGTAGGCGAGCGGCGTGCCGTCGCGTGCGGTGTGGTGCAGGAGCGGGGGCAGGGCCTGCAGGTCCACGCCGCGGAAAGGCTCGTGCACGCTGGCCAGCGGCGGGGGTGTGGAAGGCCCGCCGCAGACAATGGCCGCGGCCATCAGCCCGCAGGCGACAAGGGCAAGCCAGACCAGAAGCCAGAGCATGGTGTGGTCGATGGTGATCGGCGCCTCAGCGGATCGGCAGCCAGATCTCGGTGTGCAGCCGCTCCGGCGGCGTGTGCATCGGGTCGTTCAGGCACAGCTCCATCGGGGGCACGTCGCGCAGCTGGCACCCCGAGGCCGGCAGCCAGTCCCGGTAGATGGCCGCCCAGCTGCGGTGGAGCGTGGTGTACGGGCCGATGTGCGTGAAGACCGCGTGCTTGCCGGAGGCGATCGGCATCCAGGCCAGGCTGCCGCTCAGGTCGATGGCGGGCCGCAGGCAGGTGCCCGACAGGGTGGCCAGGTCGTGGCCGAAGACCACACCAGCCACGTAACGGCAATTCGGGTCATCGGGACCCTGCGGGTCGTCGGGCACCAACGCGATGCGACTGCACACGCCGTCCATCAAGCCCGCCTGGCCCACGGCCTGGCCCAGTTCGCGGAAGGCCTGTTGCGCAGCGCGGCTGAGGTTGTGCGCGACCATGCCGCGCGCCGTGGCGGTCAGCGCCACCAGGCCATCGGGAAGGTCGACGAAGCGGTTCACGTCCATGGTGGGGTCTCCTTCGGTGGGTAGGGGATCGGGCAGGCCGCGCGCGGCCTGCAGCAAGCGGGTCCAGACGGTGGCCTGTCCCCGCCGCACCTGGGTCGGCGTGGCGTCCAGTTCGCGGCGCATGGCCTTGGCCAGCGCCTGGGCCGATTGGTAACCCACCGCCCAGGCGATGTCGGCCACGGGTTCGGCCCCGCTGGCCAGCAGCGCGCAGGCCCGCTGCAGGCGGCGCCAGGTGATGTACTCGGCCACGCCCAGGCCCACGTGAGCCTGGAAGACCCGGTGGAAGTGGTGCCGTGACATCGCCGCCCGATCGGCCAGCACGAAGGCATCCAGCGGCTGGTCGATGTGCACCTCGACATGCGCGAGGGCACGGCCGATCAGCTGCCGCTGGCGCTGCGCCGGTGACCGGGGTTGGGGGGTGACCATGGCGTCATTGTGGTGGCGTACCTCAGCCGCTCGCGTGTCCGCCTGTGCGCATCCGGACACTGCCGATGCACCGCGCCGGCAACCTGGAACTCGCCCACCCTCTCGCGTGCCAGGACCCCGCCAGCTGCCGCGGCGCCGATCCCGACGCCTGGTGCCGCGAGCTCAGCATGGGCACGCCCGACGACCAGCCCTGCCCGATGCCCGATTCGGCGGCCTGGAGGCGGTGCGCGCGGCGCCGGACGGCTACACCCTGATACGCAGCAACAGCACCCCGTTGTCCATCGGCCCCTTCACGGTGCCCAGGCAACCCTACGACCCGGCCAGGCAGTTCACACACGTGGCCATGCTGGGCATCGACATCATCACCGCCTAAGTGCCCAGCATGAAGGCCGGGCGGATCAAGATGCTGGCGGTCACGTCGCGCATCCGCTCGGCACTGGCGCCCGCCATCAAGGCAGCCGACGTGAAGAACTGAAGGCCGCGGCCTGCGACGTCAGCGCGCACGGCGCGTGGCCACACGCAGCGCCACCTGGCCGATGGAGGCCGCCACCATCATCACCAGGGCCGCCGTGCGGCCGGGGTCGCCACCCATCCCCGACAGCGTGGCGCACAGCGCCCCGATGGCCATCTGCCCGCAGCCGAAGATGCCCGAGGCCGACCCCGCCACGCCGGGGACGATGCTCATGGCCTTCGTCACCACCGCGGGGCTGCAGATGCCGCCGCCCACGCAGTACAGGAACAATGTGGCCGTGACGCCCACCACGCTGGGCTGCCCCATGCCTAGCTGAAGCCAGAGCGCGACGGCACAAGCCAGGCTGAAGCCATTGGCCCCGAGCAGCAGCGCGCGGGTGCTGACGGTCCGCGACGCGCGGGCCGAGATGGCATAGCCCAACGACACGCCCAGCATGAGCGTCCCCAGGCACAGGCCCACCGTGGCGAGCGACTGGCCCAGGCGCTCTACATAGACGAAGGGCGCCACTGCGATGAAGGCGTAGAAGGCCGTGGTGGAGCAGCCGCCGCCGATCACGCTGCCGATGAACGCGGGCGTGCGGATGAGTTGCAGGTACTCGGCCCGGATGGCGCCGGGCTTCGGGTTCAGGGCCACGGGCCGGGTCTCGCGAAGCACGCCCCACACCAGCGCCGCGCCGACCGCACCCAGGCCGGTGAAGCCGGCAAAGATCCAACGCCAGCCCAGGTGCGTGGCGATCAGCCCGCCCACCAGCGGGGCCAGCCCGGGCCCGGCGATCACCATCAGCGACAGCGTGGCCAGCCGGCGCATGGTGTCTTCGGGGTTGGAGGTGTCGCGCACCATCGCCCGGCCCAGCATCATGCCGGTGCAGCCGCCCAGGGCCTGGATGAAGCGCGCCACCAGCAGGATCTGCACCGAAGGGGCCAGCGCACAGCAGACGCTGGCGGCCGTGAACAGGGCCAGGCCGCCCATGAGCGTGGGCCGGCGGCCGACCTTGTCCGAGATGGGACCGCACACCAGCTGTCCCAGGGCCAGGCCCAGGATGTACAGCCCGATGGCCCCCTGGATGGCCGCGGGGCTGGTGTGCAGTTCGCGCGCCGCCACGCCCAGCGCCGGCACGAACATGTGCATGGCCAGGGTGCCGCTGAGGGTCACGAGCACCAGCAACCACAACGGTGGGCGGTACGAGGGCGTGTGGTCGGTGGCGGACAGCGGGTGGATCTCGTGGGCGCAGGCGTGGCTCTCCACCAAGTCTAGAACAGCCTGCGGGCTTGCGGTGCGCCGGCCAGGGGTGCTGCGATGGCCGTAGACTGCAGCGATGGCACTCACCCCTGTGGCCCTGGCCCACGCCAGCCGCCTCGTCAATCACGGGCCCACCGTGCTCGTCACCACCACCCATGAGGGCCGGCACAACGTCATGGCCGCGGCGTGGTCGATGCCGGTGGAGTTCACCCCGCCCCGCATCGCGGTGGTGATCGACAAGAAGACCATGACACGCGAACTGCTGCAGGCCTCGGGGCGTTTTGCCATCGGCCTGCCCTGCGCGGCGCTGGCCGACCTGACCTACGCCGTGGGCAGCCAGAGCGGGCACGACGTCGACAAGTTCGCCCGCCACGGGCTGCAGGCCGTGCCCGGACCGGTGCTGGGGCTGCCCCTGCTCGAAGGCTGCGTGGCCTGGCTCGAGCTGCGGCACATCCCCGAGGCCCATCTCGAGGACGCCTACGACACCGTGGTGGGCGAGGTCGTCTCGGCCCAGGCCGATGCCCGCGTCTTTGCCGAAGGCCGCTGGCGCTTCGAGGACGACAACGCCGAGCTGCATACGCTGCACCACCTGGGCGGCGGCGTGTTCGCCGTGCCCTCGCGCACCGTCCGTGCCCGGCCCCTGCCCAGCAGCCCATGACGCTGCCCGCGCCCGCGCCTGCACGCGCACCCGGGTTCGCAGCTAAGCTGTCGCCCGATGCAAAGTGACCCTGCGGACCGGTCCGCCACCAAGCGCGACCTGCCCTGGGTCGTCGCCACCGCGCTGTTCATGGAGCAGCTGGACTCCACCATCGTCAACACGGGCATCCCGGCCATCTCGGCCAGCCTGGGCGTCACGCCGCTCAGCCTGAAGGCGGTCGTGACCAGTTACATCCTGAGCCTGGCGGTGTGCATCCCGGTCAGCGGTTGGCTGGCTGAGCGCTTCGGCAGCCGCCGCGTCTTCCTGGGCGCGGTGGGACTGTTCATCGTCTCTTCGGTGCTGTGCGGGCTGGCGGTCAACGCCCACATGCTGGTGGCCGCGCGGGTGCCTCAAGGCGTGGCAGCGGCTATGATGATGCCGGTGGGGCGCATGGCGATCGTGCGCACCTTCCCCAAGGCCGAACTGTTGCGCGCCATGAACTTCGTCATCATCCCGGCGCTGCTCGGACCCCTGCTGGGCCCCACGGTGGGTGGCCTGATCGTGCACTGGCTGTCCTGGCGCGACATCTTCTTTGTCAACGTGCCCGTGGGCCTGGCCGCGTTGTGGTTCGGGCATCGCCACATGCCCGATTACCGCGGCAGCACCCAGCGTCCGCTGGACGTGCCGGGGCTGCTGCTCTTCGGCAGCGGCGCGGGCCTGCTGTCCTGGCTGCTCGAGATCTTCGGCGAACACCACCTCGACACGCTCGAAGCCTCCGCCATGCTGCTGGCGTCGATCGGGCTGCTGGCCGCCTACGCCTTGCATGCCGCCCGGGTGCCCTTCCCGCTGCTGGACCTGCGCCTGCTGCGTACGCGCACCTTTCGCGTGTCGGTGCTCGGCGGCTTCGTCACACGGCTGGGCGTGGGGGGCATGCCGTTCCTGCTGCCGCTGCTGTACCAACTGGGGCTGGGCTTGCCGGCCTGGCAGTCGGGCCTGCTGATGATGCCTTCGGCCTTTGCGGCGATGGGCATGAAGTTCATCAGCAGCGCGATGCTGCGGCGCTTCGGCTACCGGCAGGTGCTGGTGGTCAACACGGTGCTGGTGGCCTGCACCATCGCCAGCTTCACGCTGATCGGCCCAGGCACACCCTGGTTCGCCATCGTGCCCATCGGCCTGTTGATGGGGCTGTTCAATTCGCTGCAGTTCTCCAGCATGAACTCGATGGCCTACGCGGACATCGACGAGCCCGATGCCGCCATGGCCAGCACCATTGCCAGCACCCTGCAGCAGATGTCCTTCAGCTTCGGGCTGGCCTGCGGCTCGCTGGTCACGGGCTTCTACCTGGCCGACGTGGCGCAGAGCAATGCGCCGGCCGTGACATCCGCGCTGCACCACGCCTTCCTGACGCTGGGCGGGCTGACGCTGGTCTCTTCGGCTGCGTTCTGGGGGCTGCGCGCCAACGATGGCGAAAGCGTCAGCAAGGGCGCGCCGCAGGTCAGGGCGGCTTGAAGGCATGCCCCGCGGCCGCGGTGGCTCAGGCCTCGCTGCCGCCCAGGTACTCCTTGATGTCGTCCGCGGCCGGCACGGCAGCCATCAGGACCAGCAGCAAGGCCAGCGGGATGGTAGTGGCAAACCCGACATGCTGGAACGACAGCGCCCCGAGCACCCCGCCCAGGAAGAAGGCGAAGACCAGCAGAGACAGCACCCGCAAGCGGCTGCGGTCGGCCACCACCCGCAGAGTGGGGTCGGGCTGGAATCCGTTCCAGTAGGCCAGCTTGCCGAGCTCGATGCCGATGTCGGTCACCAGGCCGGTGACGTGCGTGGTGCGGATCTCCGACTTGGAAATCTTGGTGATCACGGCGTTCTGCAGCCCCATGGTGAAGCACAGCAGCATGATCGTGGCCGGGACGAACAGGCCCCGGATGTTTTCCAGCCGCGCGCCGATGAGGCCGAAGAGCAGCAACAACGCGGCCTCGAGCAGCAGCGGCAGTGCGAATTCGCTGCTCAGGCCGCGGCGGCGCGCGATGTTGATGAGGATGGCCGAGGTGGCTGCCCCGACCAGGAAGGACACCAGCGCACCCAGGGCCCCGGCGGCCAGGTGGATTTCGCCCAGCACGAGGTGGTCGGCCAGCGAAGAGACCATGCCGGTCATGTGGGAGGTGTATTGCCGGACGGCCAGGAAGGCGCCCGCGTTCGTCGCACCCGCGATGAAGGCCAGCACGCCGCCGAGCTGGCGGTTGGCGCCGGTGGTTCGGTCCTTGCCGGTCAGCCGCCGGGCGAAATCGATGGGCATGCGGCATTTTCGCCGATCACCGTCGCGGCAGGGCCGCGCGGCGGCCTACCACCAGGTAGGAGCGGTGAACCATCCACTCAAATCAGTTCCTCGACGATCAACGTGCGGTAATGCACCGCCAACGTGGCGCCGCAACTGCGCGCGGCCTCGGCGGCCGATGCCGCCTGTTCGGTGTCGGCCGCCTTCACCAGCAGCCACTTGCTGCCCTGGTGCGCGAGTGCCGCATAGCGGCGCAGCAGGGTGATCTCGTAGCCGAACCCCGACAGCAGCCCGGCACGGCCGGCCATCTCGTCCAGTTCCTCGGCGGTCTCGCTGGCCGTGAAGTGCAGCACTTCGTCCGCCGGCCAGCCCTGCGCGTGCAAGGCCGTGACCAGCGTGTCGGCCTGGGCCTGGGTGGGCAGGCCCATGAATACCCAGCCCACGGGCTTGAAGATACCGAACGAGGTTGGCACCTGGGTCAGCGGGATCGGATCGGTCCATTCGGAATCGGCAGCCGGGATGGCTCGAGACATCGCTTGTTCAAGGGGCATGGACGTTCTCCGGGTTCAGGTTCTGATCGAGGGCATGTTCGCAGCGGGACGCCAGCTTCACCGTGCGTCAGATGACGCAAGTCGTTCGGTGCACCAGCGCGCCACGTCCTGCAGCAGCTGGCCGGCCGCCCGGCCGGCCGCCGACGCGCCCCCTGCGGCGTCTTCGGTGGGCGAGGCGGCCTCTTGCGCAAAGTCGCGCCAGGCCAGCACGCGGCGCGGCGTGCCGCCTAGCAGCACGGCCCGCAAGGCCAGCCGTACCCGGCTGGGCCCGGCGCCGAAGGTCTGGCGCAGGCTGACGAATTCGCAGGACAGGTGCCAGGCCTCAGGCGTGCCCGAGGGCGCCAGCAGGACGGCCGAGAATGTCCCCGTCCGTTGAAGCGCCCGCACCAGCCGCGGGGCGAGCATGGCGGCTGGCGGCGCCACCCACTGGGCGTACGCGTAGGCCTCCAGTTCCTGCGGATGGCGCTGGTAGAGCATGCGGGTGCTGTCGTAGCCGGGCATGGACAGCAGCCCATCCACCACCAGCACCGGGGCGCCCGAGGCCGCCGGAGCAGGCGCTGTCGACGGGGCGATGCCGTCGTCCAAGGTGTAGCGGGATCCGATCGGCGCGGGCTTGGGCAAGAGGCTGGCCCCGCAACCGGCCAGGCCCAGCGGCACACCGGGCAGGCACCACACAGCGCGGCGGCGAATCATGGCGGGCTTCCTTCTCCAGGGCCTGGACGCGGCAGCGGCCGCCCCAGCAGCACGCTGTTCGGGCTCTCCGTCGTCTGCTCGCTCAAGCGCCGCAGCGATGCCGACAACTGGCCCAGTTCGGCCATCAGGCGCTGCAGTTCGGGCACGGTCTCGTTGCCGAACTGCTGCACCCTGCTGGTCACGGCATCCGCTGTCCGGCCCGCGCTGACCGCTGCGCGGCTGGCCGTGTCGGCCATGCGTTCCACGGACTGCGCACCCTGGGAGATGCGCTGCAGGGCGGGCCCCATCTGCTGCGCGGCCGCGGCGCCAGATCGCGCGGCACGGGCTGCATCGGCGATGCCGGCCTTCATCACCCCTTGCTGCCCGGCCAGGGTGTGCGCCACGGCGCCCAGGTCGGCCAGCAGGGTCTTGACGGCCTGGCGGTTGTCCGCGTCCAGCACGGCGTTGAGGTTGTTGGACACCCGGTCCACGTTGCCCAGCACGTTGCCCAGGACGCTCTCCAGGCGGGCGCCGAGCGAAAGCTTGAACGGGATCGTCGGCGCCACCCCGTCGGCCCCTGCGCGCAGGGGTTGCGAGCCCTCGCTGCCGCCGCTGAGCTCGACGTAGGCGATGCCGGTGAGGCCCTGCGTCTTGAGCACCGCCAGGCTGTCCTGCTTGATGGGCGTGCCCCGGTCGATCAGGAATCCCAGGCGAACCCGGCGCGAGTTCTGCGGGTCGATGGAGATGCGGTCGACCTTGCCCACGTCCACGCCCAGGTACTTCACCGGCGCGTCCACGTTCAGGCCCGCCACGGATTCTTCGATGAAGGCCTGGTAGGCATCCACCGCACGGTGCCCCCCCAGGCCCGCCGCCAGCCACAGCACGCCCGCCACCAGCACCGCACCCAGCCCCAGCACGAACAGGCCCACGCGCCCGAGGTTGACTTCGTCGTCCATGGGCGCCGCCTAGCCTGCGGCGCGGCGGGCCGCGTGCAGGTCGGCGAAGTAGGCCTGGACGATGGGGTGGCCCACCTTCGAAAGCTCGTCCATGGTGCCCAGCGCGATCACCCGCCTTTCGCCCAGCACCGCCACGCGGTCGCACACCTGCCACAGCAGGGGGATGTCGTGGCTGACGATGACGGTGGTGACGCCATACAGCGCATGCGTGCTGAGGATCAGCGCATCCACGCCAGCGGAACTGGCCGGGTCCAGGCCCGATGTGGGCTCGTCCAGGAACAGCAGTTCCGGGTCCAGCGCCAGCGCCCGGGCCAGGGCCGCCCGCTTGAGCATGCCACCGCTCAGTTCACCCGGCAGCTTCAGCCCCGCATCGGGTGGCAGGCCGGTCTGCGCCAGCTTCCACTCGGCGATCTCGTCGATCAGCGCCCCGTCCAGGGTGCTGTGCTCGCGCAACGGCAGCCCGACATTGGCGCGCACGTTGAGCGATCCGAACAGCCCCCCGCGCTGGAACATCACACCCCAGCGCTGGCGAAGCGCCTGGGCGGGCTCGGGCTCCAGCGTGGCGACGTCCTGGCCGAACAGCCGGATGCGGCCCGACGTGGGCCGCTGCAGCAGGATCATCTCGCGCAGCAGCACCGATTTGCCCGATCCGCTGCCGCCCGCCAGGCCCAGGACCTCGCCGCGGCGCACGCTCAGGTTCAGGCCTTCGTGCACGGTGTGGCTGCCGAAGCGCGTGCAGATGTCCTCCAGCTCGACGACGGCCGATGCGGCGCCGGATTCGGAGTGGGCTCCGGAGGTGCCCACGCTAGATCCCGAGGAGATTGAAAGCGACCGAGAAGAGCGCATCGACCACGATGACCAGGAAGATGGACTGGACCACGCTCAGGGTGGTCTGCCGGCCCACGCTGTCGGCACTGCCGCCGGTGCGAAAGCCCTGGAAGCACCCCACCGTGACGATGATGAACGCGAAGACGAAGGCCTTGCCTACGCCGATCAGCAGGGCCGAACCCTGCATGACGCTGCCGAATCGGGTGGCGAATTCGCCGAACCCGATGCCCAGCTGCGAGCGGGCCATCACCATGCCGCCGAACACGCCGGCCACGTCGGCAAACACGGTCAGCAGGGGCAAGGCCACGGCCAGCGCCACGACCTTGGGCAGCACCAGGCGCTGCATCGGGTCGATGCCCAGCGTGCGCATGGCGTCGATCTCTTCGGCCACCACCATGGTGCCGATCTGCGCCGCATGGGCCGAGCCGGACCGGCCCGCGATGATGATGGCGCCGATCAAGGGGGCGAACTCGCGCAGCATCGCGTAGCCCACCAGTTCCACCACGAACACATTGGCCCCGTAGTGCTTGAGCTGGTCGGCCCCCTGGTAGGCCACCACCACGCCCAGCAGGAACGAAGTCAGCCCGATGATGGGCACGGCCTCGAAGCCGCCGATCTCGATTTCACGCAACACCGCGGCCCTGGGGATGCGGCCCGGGTGGCGCACCCACTGCACGGCGGCACCCGCCACCCGGCCAATGAACACTGCGAAGGCCTTGCCCTCTTGCAGGCCGCCCATCGCCCACCGCCCCACGCGAACCAGCCGGCCTGGCCTTGAGGGCTGGGCCAAGGCTTTCGCAGAGCCCGCCTGCACCTGCTCCATCAGCCCGCGAGCGCGGTCGGGCCATGCCTGCAGGACCGGCCTGGCCGACTGGCGCCGCACCCAGCGCTGCAAGGTCCACGCTCCGGCGCTGTCGATGGCTTGCAGGCGCGATCCGTCCAGCACCTTCACGGGCACGGGGCTGGCACCTTCGGGCAACAAGGGTCGCGACCGCTGCGGATGGCGCAGGCCCTCCAGGGTCCACGCGCCAGCGAGCTGCCATGCACCGGAGGGCCCGGGCTCCAGGGAAGCCGCCACCACGGCTGCGTCGGCGGGGGCTGGGGTGGCAGGTCCGTCGGGGGCGCTCATGGAGACCTATGCTGGCGCGTTCACGGTGCGGCGTCTGTCCGTTGCCGCACGCAAGAATCCTCAGGGTGTGGGGGCGTACAGACCGTGCACGCCGCCCTGCGGTAAAAGGTCCCATCCAGGCTGTCGCGAAGGCAAGACTCCACCATGACCCGCAGCCGCACGATGAAATGGTTGGCTGTTGCCGGGCTGGGGTTGGCCAG
>CAIJPE010000408.1 GCA_903822435.1 uncultured beta proteobacterium
ATCCACCAGCACCACCTCGTCCGCCCGGTCGAAAAAGGTGTCGGGAAGCGTCTCGTGGACCACGATGCCGGTGATCCCGCCAACGACATCGTTGAGGCTTTCCAGGTGCTGTACGTTCAGCGTGCTGTAGACATCGATGCCTGCAGCCAACAGCTCTTCAACGTCCTGCCAGCGCTTGGGGTGACGCGAACCGGCGACATTGGAATGCGCCAGCTCGTCGACCAGGATCAGCCCGGGTTTGCGCGCCAACGCGCCGTCGAGATCGAACTCGGCGAGCACCTTGCCGCGGTAATCGATCTGTGCGGGCGAAAGGACCGGCACGCCCTCCAGCACGCCGGCCGTCTCACCACGCCCGTGGGTCTCGACCACACCTGCGACGACATCCACGCCTTCCGCCAGCAGTTTGCGCGCCGCGACCAGCATCGCATAAGTCTTGCCCACGCCGGCTGACGAGCCGAAGTAGATGCGCAGCTTGCCGCGGCTTTCACGGTGTTCTTCGTCGCGAATCTGGGCGAGCAGCGCATCGGGATCAGGACGTTGGTATTCAGTCATGGGTGATGGGCTTTCTCACAGCCACCGCGCCCGGCGAAACCGCCACCAGACGAAACTGCAGGTGCCAACGATGAGGGCCAGCGCAGCCGGGTAGCCCCACTTCAGCTTCAGCTCAGGCATGTTCTCGAAATTCATGCCCCAGATGCCGGCGAAGGCCGTGGCAACCGCAAAGATCGCAGCCCAGGCCGCCAGTCGCTTGGTGACCTCGCTCTCCTCGATGGTGGCCATCGACAGGTTGACCGTGATGGCGGTAGCGATGGTATCGCGGATGGAGTCGATCGCCGCGTCGATGCGGGCCAGGTGGTCGCTGACATCGCGGAAGTAGGCCTGGGTCTTCTCACAGACGGCCGGGACCCGGCCACCGTAGAGCTTGCCGGCGAATTGCAGCAGCGGCGAGACCGCATGCTTCAGGACCATGACCTTGCGCTTCAGCTCGTACAGGCGCTGCACGTTCACCCGCGTGGCGCCCCGGATGAAGATGCGCTCCTCGATGCTTTCGAGCTCAGTCTGCAGCACCGCCAGGATCGGGAAATAACGGTCGACCACTGCATCCATCAACGCATACAGCACATAGCCCGACCCCTGTTTCAGCAGGTGCGGTTCGCGCTCGCAACGTTCTCGAACGCCCAGGAAGTGCTGTTTGCTGCCGGTGCGTACCGACAGGATGTAGTTCGGGCCTGCAAACACGGCCACTTCACCGACATTAAGTTCGCCATCAACGAACTCAATGAGTTTCATGACCACGAACAGGGCCTGGCCGTATTCTTCGACCTTTGGGCGCTGATGGCCGTGGCTGGCGTCTTCGACCGCCAGGGGGTGCAGGTCGAACTCCAGCCGCATCGCATCGAGTTCCTGCGCCGAAGGGTCACGCAGGGCCACCCAAACGAAACAGTCCGGCTTGTCGAGGTGGTCGCTGATGCCTTCGATCGGCAGGTCGACGAGCCGGGCGCCTTCCTGATAGGCAACGCAGTTGATCAGCATGGGGTCGGGTCTCTCGGCAAGCTCGCGATGAGGACATCAACGCGGGCCGCGGCTCCGGGGCGTGGCCCTGGAGTCTTTCCGAAGCTCGCTCCAACTCAGCAGGGCCCAGGCCAGCCACAGCGGCGCAATGATGACCATCAGGGCCATCAGCACGATCCAGACGTCCGACACCGGGATGATGCGTCAAATGCCGTGTGGGCTGGCGCTGACAGCAGCGCTCCGCTCAGCTCCGCACAGCGTCCAGAGCCAGGTTGAACCGCAACACGTTCACACGCGGCTCGCCCAGGAAGCCAAAGACCTGGCCTTCGGTGAATTGCGCGATGAGCTGCTGAACCTGCGCCAGTGGGATGTTTCTTACCTTGGCAATGCGGGCGGCTTGGAACTGCGCGCCGGCCACGCTGATGTGCGGGTCCAGGCCACTGGCCGATGCGGTGACGAGATCCACAGGGACAGGTGCGGTGTTGCCTGGATCTGCGGCGCGCAGGGCCTCGATGCGGCCCTTTACGGCATCGGTCAGTGCCGGGTTGAGCGGGCCCTGGTTGGAGCCGCCAGAGTTGCTGGCGTTGTAGGGCTGAGGACTGGTGGCCGATGGGCGACCCCAGATGTACTTTGGGTCACTGAAGTTCTGACCAATCAGCGATGAGCCGAGCGGCTTGTCGTCGCGATAAATCAGGCTGCCGGCAGCCTGTTCCGGGAAGACCAGATGGCCGACGGCTGTGACGACCAGCGGATAGACGATGCCGGTCAACACGGTCAGCACGGCGAAGGTGACAAGGGCAGGACGAACGATGGCGCTCATAGTGTTTCCTTCAGACAAGGTGCACGGCCACCAGCAGAAGGTCGATGACCTTGATGCCGATGAAGGGGACGATCAAGCCGCCCAGGCCGTAGATCAAGACATTGCGACGCAGCAGCGCGGCCGCGCCGATGGCGCGGTAGGCCACGCCCTTCAGCGCCAGCGGGATCAGGAAGACGATCACGATGGCGTTGAAGATCACCGCCGACAGAATGGCCGAAGAAGGGCTGGCCAGACCCATGACGTTCAGCGCCGCCAGTTGCGGGTAGGTCGTGACGAACATCGCCGGGATGATGGCGAAATACTTCGAGACGTCGTTGGCGATCGAGAAAGTGGTGAGCGACCCACGGGTCATCAGCAACTGCTTGCCGGTCTCGACAATCTCCAGCAGCTTGGTCGGGTTGCTGTCCAGGTCGACCATGTTGCCGGCCTCTTTAGCGGCCTGAGTGCCGGTGTTCATCGCCACCGCCACGTCAGCCTGGGCCAGCGCTGGGGCGTCGTTGGTGCCGTCGCCAGTCATCGCCACCAGGCGACCTTCTGCCTGATAGTCGCGGATCATCTTCAGCTTGGCTTCGGGCGTGGCCTCGGCCAGGAAGTCATCCACCCCGGCTTCAGCGGCGATGGCCGCCGCAGTGAGGCGGTTGTCGCCGGTGATCATCACCGTCTTGATGCCCATGCGGCGCAGTTCGGCGAAGCGTTCCTTGATGCCGCCCTTGACGATGTCCTTGAGTTCGACGACGCCGAGCACACGGGCGCCGTCACAGACCACGAGCGGCGTGCTCCCCTTGCGCGCCACATCATCGGTGGCGGTTTGCACATCGGAGGGAAAGCTGCCGCCCAGGGATTCGACGTGCTTGCGGATCGCATCGCCAGCGCCCTTGCGCAACTGCCGCACCGCGCCATCGGCCGCGGTGATGTCCACGCCGCTCATCCGCGTCTGCGCGGTGAAAGGCACGAATTGCGTCTTCTGCGCTGTCAGGTCGCGCTCGCGCAGGTTGAACTTCTGCTTGGCCAGCACCGTGATGCTGCGGCCTTCGGGCGTCTCGTCGGCCATCGAGGCGAACTGCGCCGTATCGGCCAGTGCCTGCTCGGTCACACCCTTGGCCGGGAAGAAGGCCGAGGCCTGCCGGTTGCCCAGCGTGATGGTCCCGGTCTTGTCCAGCAGCAGCACGTCCACGTCGCCCGCGGCTTCCACCGCGCGGCCCGAGGTGGCGATGACGTTGGCGGCCATCATGCGGCTCATACCGGCCACGCCGATGGCCGACAGCAGCGCGCCGATCGTGGTGGGGATCAGGCACACCAGCAGCGCGATCAGTGCCGTGATGGTGACCGGCGTGCCGAGCTTGTTGGCCTCGACGCTGAAGATCGAGAACGGCAGCAAGGTCATCGTCACGACCAGGAAGACGATGGTCAGCGCCACCAGCAGGATGGTCAGCGCGATCTCGTTGGGCGTCTTCTGGCGCTTGGCGCCTTCCACCATCGCGATCATGCGGTCCAGGAAGCTCTCGCCCGGGTTGACGTTGATGCGCACCACCAGCCAGTCCGACAGCACGCGCGTGCCGCCGGTGACCGAACTGAAGTCGCCACCGGATTCGCGGATGACGGGGGCCGATTCGCCGGTGATGGCGCTCTCGTCGACCGAGGCCACGCCTTCGATGACTTCGCCGTCCAGCGGAATCACGTCGCCGGTCTCGACCAGCACGACGGCGCCCTTGCGCAGTTCGTCGGCTTCCATCGGGTGCCACGAAGAGCCGTGCACCGGCTTATCCAGCTTCTTGGCGATGGTCTTCTTCTTCATGCCACGCAGCGAGGAAGCCTGCGCCTTGCTGCGGCCCTCGGCCATGGCTTCGGCGAAGTTGGCGAAGAGCACGGTGAACCACAGCCAGATGGCCACGGCCAGGATGAAGGACTGCGGCGCCTCACCCTGGCCGCCCAGGGCCTGCGCCCACAGGATGGTGGTCAGGATGCTGCCGACGTAGACGACGAACATCACCGGGTTGCGCCACTGCACGCGCGGGTCGAGCTTGCCGAAGGCCGACGCGATGGCCGGCTTGACCAGCGCCGGGTCGAACAGGGAGAACGTGTTTGCGGTTGTCATGGTGTTTTCCTGCCGTGGTTCACTTCGGATACCAGAGCATCAGGTGCTCGACGACCGGCCCCAGGGCCAGCGCTGGCACGTAATTCAGCAGGCCGACCAGCAGCACGGTGCCGATCAGCAGGCTGACGAAAAGCGGCCCGTGCGTGGGCAGCGTGCCGGCCGTGACCGCCATGCGCTTCTTGGCCGCGAGCGAACCGGCGATGGCCAGCACCGGCACGATCACACCGAAGCGGCCGAACCACATCGCGATGGCCAACAGCGTGTTGTAGAAGGGCGTGTTGGCCGACAGGCCGCCGAAGGCGCTGCCGTTGTTGTTGCCGGCCGAGGTGAAGGCGTAGAGGATCTCGGAGAAGCCGTGCGCGCCCGGATTGCCGATGCCCGCCTTGCCGGCATCGGCCAGCACTGCGACGGCAGCACCGGCCAGCACCAGGATCGGCGTGACGAGGATGGCGATGGACGTCATCTTCATCTCGTAGGTCTCTATCTTCTTGCCCAGGTACTCGGGTGTGCGGCCGATCATCAGCCCGGCGATGAAGACCGCCAGGATGGCGAAGATCAGCATGCTGTACAGGCCCGTGCCGACACCGCCGAAGACGACTTCGCCCAATTGCATCAGCACCAGCGGCACAGCCCCGCCCAGCGGCGTGAACGAGTCGTGCCAGCTGTTGACCGCACCGCAAGAAGCGGCCGTGGTGATGGCCGCGAACAGCCCCGTGGCGGCGATGCCGAAGCGCGTTTCCTTGCCTTCCATGTTGCCGCCCGATTGCGCGGCACTGGCCACTTGGTCAGCGCCCAGCGAGGTCAGCAGCGGGTTGCCCTGCTGTTCCTGCGCGGTGACGACGATGACGGACACGACGAAGATCGCCGTCATCGCCGCCAGCACCGCAAAGCCCTGGCGCGGGTCACCGACCATGCGACCGAACATGAACACCAGCGCGGCCGGGATCAGGAAGATCGACAGCATCTGCAGGAAGTTCGACAGCGGCGTCGGGTTCTCGTAGGGGTGCGCTGAGTTGGCGTTGAAGAAGCCGCCCCCATTGGTCCCCAGCATCTTGATGGCTTCCTGTGAGGCGACCGGGCCCATGGCGATGGTCTGCTTGTCGGTCTTCAGGTCCTCCATCAGCGGGTTGCCCTTGGCATCCTTCAGCGGTTGGCCGTCGGGGCCGTTCTTGGGCGCCTGGTAGGCCGTGATCTCCAGCGTCTTCACGTCCTGATAAGGCGAGAAGTTCTGGATCACGCCCTGTCCGATCAGCACCACCGCGAACACCAGCGACAGCGGGAGCAGCACGTAGCCGGTAACGCGGGTGATGTCGACCCAGAAGTTGCCGATGGACGTCGAGGAACGCGCCACGAAGCCGCGCACCAGCGCGATGACCACGACGATGCCCGTGGCCGCCGAGAAGAAGTTCTGTACCGTTAGTGCCAACATCTGCGTCAGGTAGCTCATCGTGGATTCGCCACCGTAGCCCTGCCAGTTGGTGTTGGTGACGAAGCTGATGGCCGTGTCGAAGGCCGAGTCAGCGCTGACCGCCCCCATGCCGGCCGGGTTCAGCGGCAACACGGCCTGAAGGCGCTGTAGTGCATATACCGCCAGCACGCCCAGGAAGTTGAAGACGACGAGCGCAATCGCGTATTGCCGCCAGCCCATACCGGCTGACGCGTCGACACCGGCCACGCGGTACAAGCCGCGCTCAATGGCTTCGAAGGGCGCCATCCACCGCGGCAGGCGGCCCTCGGCCACAGCAACCAGACACTTGGCGAGCGGCCACGCCAGTAGCAGCAGGATGCCCAGGTAGGCGACCAGAAGGATCCAGGCTTGGGTATTCATCAGAATTCCTCCGCCTTGAGCAGCGCGTAGGTCAGATACACGAGCAGGCCGAGCGAGGCGGCACCCGCGAGCCAATAGAGCCAGGTCATTTGCGCACCCCCAGCTTGTCGCAGCCGATCACCATGCCGAGCATGGCGACAAACATGACGGCAGCCCCTGCCAAGAAGACGAAGTCCATGGATCCTCCAAATGGTCAATTCCAGCGGGGGAGCGTAGGAACTCGGGTATCAAATCGGTATAGAGATTAGGCTCGAACGCATAAAGATTTCATTAAGAGCCCTGCGTCTTCCTCCGTCTTGCAGGGCTACGACATCTTGGTCAAGGCATCGCAGGTGGGTTGGATTCCGGTCGTAGCGACGTGCGTCGTCAGTGCGGCATCTGCAGCGTTGCTTCAACGGCAAGGCCATGGGCGACGTGAGCCAAACAACGGGTGCGGATGGCTGTCGGTGCCGAACGACGGCAATTGGTCGATACCGGGTTTTCCCTATGGACGCCGTAACCTGACCTTGCGTGAGCGAGGCCCAAACATCGGAGGTCAGCTTCCTGGTTCCACCGCGTATTCACGCTGTGGGCCATCAGCTGACGGTGACCGAGACAGCGTGGGCGTCGGTGATGCGGCGGAAAACGGCCAGTCACCTCGGGGCCGTCTCGGAGAACCAGAGCGACAAGGTCCGGTGCCGGTCAGCGGTCGGTCGTGTGGGCCGGCAATCGACCCTCAGCCGCCCGTCACCCAGCATTCAAGCGGTCATTCGGCCCTCGGGCGTTGCCGGGGCCGCGTCCACCACATTGCGCTTCACCCACGCCGCCACGATCTCGCGGTGGTACGGGATGTTCTGCAGGAAGCCCTGGCGCAAAGCCTCATCGGGGCTGTGGCGGCCGATGGCATCGGCCTGGGCCATCAGCGCGGTGTGGGCGCGTTGCAACCACATGGCAGCGCTTGGATCGCCGGCGCGCACCAGCACGCAGTGACAGGTCAGTTCGATCTGGCGCGGGTCCGAGGTGCCGTCCAGCTCGGTGCAGGTAGCAGTAGCGTGGAGCAGCGGCTGCAGGGCTTCCAGCGCAGCTGCAATGTCGCCCTCGGCTAGTGCCACGCGCGCCAGACCGGCGCGGGCATCGTGTTGGCGGGGATCGCCGATGGCTAGCGCTACTGCCAACGCCTGCATGTAGGCCTGTCGCGAGGCTGCCAGACGGCCAAGGGCGGCTTCGGCATCTCCCATCGCCAGGTCGGCCATGAGTTCGGTGTCACGCGCCCGGGCCAACAATGCGAAGTCAAGCGCTTGCCGCGCCAACGCCAACGCCCGTGTTTCGTCTCCTTGCCACCGGGCCAGTACGGACAGGCGGGTAAAGGCACGGGCTTCGTTCACCCGGTCGCCATTCGCCCGCAGCTTCTGCAAGGCAGCATCCAGCTCGCTCCGCGCCTGTGCCAGATCACCCATCTGTAGCAAACCCTCGCCCAGGTTCATCAGGCCGATCGCTTCGATCACACGGTTACCGGTCTCGCGGAAAAACGGAAGGCACTGCTGATCAAATTTGAAAGCGCCCACCAAATCGCCCTGCTGCTCGGCCGCAAGCGAGAGCGTGTTGAGCAGCCACGCCTCGACCTCGCGCAGCCCCAACCGGCGCGCCTGCGCCAAACCTTCCAGCGCCATCGCCCGGCCGGCGTCTGGGTGGCTCTGACCTATCCTCGCCACGGCCAGCAAACGCAGCGCGTGCAGCCGTAGCCGGTCGTCGCCGGCCCGGGCGGCACAGGCCAAGCCGTGGTGCGCGGCAGCTTCCTGGGCTGCCCAGTCGGCCATGCGCATCGCGCGGCTGGCGCGACGCAATGCCACCTCGGCGCTCCGGTGGTCGTCGTCCAGCGCATCGGCGAGGGAAGCGAGCGCATCCAGGTCGGCCAGTTGCTCGTCGCGCCGGGCTTGCAATCCCAGCGCCTTCTCGCGGACCAACAGCACCCGCCAGCGCAGGCTGGCCTGGAACGGTTGGGGTGCCCCCAGCAGCGCCAGCGCCCGGCTTACGTGGGCCAGCACGCGGTCGTGCGCCAGCCGCTGCCCCGCCTGTTCGGCCGCGCGGGCGTGAAACTCTGCCGCGTTGGCCTCATCACCCGCCTGTTCGAAGTGTTCGGCAGCCTGGCCCAGCAGGTCACCCGCACGCAGGCTACCCTGTTCTGTGAGGCGAGCCAGCCACTGCGCCACCCGCGCATGGCCTCCGCGCTTGTGGCGCTTGAGCACGGTGTCGTAGGTGACCTTGTGCAGCACTTGATGGCGGAAGGCGTACTCGAGCAGGCCCGCGCCCAGGCCGTCAAGTTTTGCTTCGGCGCGCGGCAAGGTCAGCTCTCGCTGCACCAGCGCCGGCAACTGCTCGACCGCGGAGGCTTCGATGGCCCCAAGCGCCTGATCCCAAAACACTGCACCCACCACGCTGGCCTGCTGCAATGCGCGCCTCTCGGACGCCGGCAATCCGTCCAGCCGCGCTTGCAACACACCCGTCAGCGTCAGCGGCACCTTCGCCAACAGCAGCAGCTCAGCGTTGACCGTCCACGGTTCGCCGGTTTGCACGGCGCCCTGGTCAATCAGCATATTCAGCAGCTCCTCCATGTAGAAGGGATTGCCCTCGGCGCTGCTGGTGAGCAGTTCGCGCAGGGCGACTGGCACCTCGCGCAGATTCTTCAGCAATTCGTTGGCAAGCAGCCGGCTCATGTCTTTGCTCAACTGCTGCAGGTCGATGCGCTGGTGGAAGCCGTGCGTGGATTCCTGGCCAGTCAGCCAGTCCGCGCGCCGCTCGAACAGCGTCGGCCGCGTTGAGCCCAGCACCAGCAGCGGCACATCGCGGTTCACCTCGGCCAGGTAGTTCAGAAATTCCAGGCTCTCGCCGTCGGCCCAGTGCAGGTCTTCGAGATGCAATATCACGGGGCTGCCATCGATCGCACTGACCCGGCGGAAGAGTTGCGCTGCAGCGTGGAAGGCGCGGTTCCTGATCTGCTTGGGGTCGTCCAGGATGCCTCGCAGGTGGCGGCTCTCCTTCCACTCAATGCCGATCAAGTGGCCCAGCAAGTGGGCGTGGCCTTCGGCCAGGTCTACTCCGTCGTCGTGCACGAACAACGGCACGATGCCGTCTTCCATCTTCTGGCGCGCCGCGGCGATGCTGTCGTCATCGTGGATCTGGAAGCGCCTGGCGAGGATGTCGCGCAGGAGTCCGTAGGCCTGGCTGCCGGTGGCCGGCGTGGCGCGGCCACGGAACAGGTAAAAGTTTTCGAGCCGCGCCTCGCTCCACGCTTCGAACTCGTGCAGCAGCCGGCTCTTGCCGATGCCGGCCTCGGCCACCACCGTCACAACGGCAAGCTTGCGCTCGTCGAACAGCCGCCGGTAGGCGGCTTGCAACGCTTCGAGCTCGGCGTCGCGGCCAATCATTCTGGTCGCAACGCCTTCGATGCCGCGCGAGCCGATGCGGAACTGACGCGGCTTGGCTCGACGCACCAGGTAGCTGTGCACGGGCGCATCCACGCCCTTGACGGTCAGAGGCTCCCGGGCGTCAACCTCGAACAGGCCGCGGACCTGGGTGTAGGTGTCGTGCGATACCCGCAAGGCCCCCGCAGGAGCCGTCTGCTCCATGCGCGCGGCGATGTTCACGGCGATGCCGCGGATGCTGCCGTCGGCGTCCACCCCACCGCCGAGCAGCACGCCGCCGGTGTGCACGCCCACGCGCACGTCGAAGCCTGCATGGCCGTGGGCCGCTTGCACCTCGGAACCCAAGACCTTGCCGAGTTGGAGCAGTGCCAGCCCGCAGTGCACGGCCCGCTCGGCATCGTCTTCGGTGCTGGCGTCCACGCCGAAGGCAGCAAGGATGTTGTCGCCGGCGTACTGCAGTACACGGCCGCGGTGCGCTTCGATAAGGGCGGTGCCGCGAGAGAGCGCACCGTCCATCACCGCGCTGACAGCTTCGGGGTCGAGGCGTTGCGCCAGCGCCGTGGAGCCCACTACGTCGAGGAAAAGGATACTGACCTGCTTTAGGGTCTGGGCGGGTCCGGGCGTCGGTGCCGGGTTCACCAGAGCCGCCAATTTGGCCCTCAGGCTAGCGAGAGAGACATCGACGACGACATCGCCAAGCACGGCGCGCTGCGCATCCAGAGCCTGGATTCCCGCTTCGAGTTGTTGCTGCTCAGGCGACATGGGCCCTCAGGATACCAATACTGCAGCGGGTGCACAGGTGTCGTGATGGGTCGTTTTCAGCTGGGCGAACGAACCGCTGACAGTTCGGCACCTGGCAGGGCGAGGTGCCGCGCCAGACGTCCAGCGGCGGCACGATCCGCCTGGGGCGCATCACGAAACGCGGCGACGACTACCTGCACACGCTGCTGATCCAGGGTGCCAAAGTTGCCGTGATGAGCGCCGACAAGCGCGACGACCCGATCTCGCGCTGGCTGGTCCAGTTGACCGCGCGCGTCGGCTGGCAGAAAGCCTGCGTGGCCATGGCCAACAAGAACGCTCGGATCCTGTGGGCCGTGATGACCGTGAAGATGGCCTCGACTCCAGGCACGTTAGCGTCAAGCCGCAGGCCAAGCAGCACAACCGGCAACCCATCGCAGACCCACCATCGATCGCTGCAACCTGCATGGCCTGCGTGCGCTGCAGGTTACGAGACCCATCAAACTCCAACAAGGCCACTGAAGCTGAAGCACGGGGCGCTCGCCATCGTTTGAAATTCACCGAGCACGGGACTTCTAGAAGCCGGCCGCTCGCCTGCCCAACCATGACATAGGCGCGTCACTTGGCAGCAGTACTATCTATTGATGACCAATGTCCAAGAATGTTGCCGTTTGACCGCGAAGCGAGCATCGCTGATGCTGGTGCTGCTGGCCTCAACGGCTGCGGCGTCTGCTGCAGCGGCGCCTGGCTGCCACGCCGCAACCCTCAACGACGAGGAAGGCGAGGCAGTTTGCATCCTGCCAGCTTCTACCGACGTGCGAGAGGCCCGGTTCAAAGCGCGATTCCTGGGCAGTCACGACGACAGCGAGGTGTCGCTGCGGCTGATCAAGCTCAATGACAAGCCCGTTGAATGCCGCGCAGACAGCAAAACCAAATCGAGATTCGAGGATGGAGAGATAACGCTGGATTGCGGATTCACAGTAGCCGCAACGCTGTCAGACGACCGGCTTACCGTCAAGATTACCCTGCATCACCTGCAGTTCGACAAGGCGGAACTGCTGGTGAAGTGATTGCGGCTCAACGCTGCAGTGTGTAGGTCAGCACCAAAGGTACTCCATACCTCGGACATGGTGCCGCTGATCCGGCCCCGATTTTTTGTGGCTCTGACGCTCGGATCCTGCTCTGAAGGGACCGTCATCTTCCAGTCTGGTCCCTTTGCTCAGTCGACGCGGTCGAAGCTCGGTGCAGGTATGGGGTGATGCCACTGGCGACGGCCGCGGACGCGCGATGCGGCAAACAATAGGCCTGCAGCCAGCAGCACGGCGCTGCCGGGTTCGGGCACTGCCGTGACATAGGTCTTGAAGACGGCATCGAAATTCGTCGGGTACGTGCCCGAAGGGTCGTCAATGCCTAAGACACCACCGGTGTAGAGATTCCCGGAGGCCAGTGCAACGCCGTAGGGGTCGGGCAGGTTTGCCGCGTTCGGCGTGATTTGGAAGGTGTACTGAGCTCCGGTCGTGACCGGCACAGAAACTGCCCAGGCATCCCAGGTCAACGCGTTGGCGGA
>CAIJPE010000409.1 GCA_903822435.1 uncultured beta proteobacterium
GCTGGCCGGCGCTCGAGGCCCTGGCCCTGCGCGAGGTGGACAAGGCCGGCCTGCTGGCCTTCTACCAGCGCTTCGGCTTCAAGACCTGGCGCAGCGAGCTGGAGGCGGCGCTGGCTTCCACCGAGGCTGGCGCAGCGGCTGCTGACCCCGCCGCCACGGTCGTGGCTGCCCCAGCAGCCGGCCCGGCTTTGCCGCGTGAATACGAGACCATCACCACCTGGGACCGCCTGGCGCACTGGCTGGCCGTCCTGGATCGCGCCGAACTGGTGGCGGTGGACACCGAGACCGATTCGCTGGACGGCATGCGGGCGCGTATCGTGGGCATCAGCTTCGCGGTCGAGCCGGGCAAGGCGGCTTACGTGCCCCTGGCCCACAGCTATGCCGATGCGCCCGACCAACTGCCCCTGGACGAGGTGCTGCGGCGGCTGCGGCCCTGGCTGGAAGACCCGTCCCGGCCGAAGGTGGGCCAGAACATCAAGTACGACCTGCACGTGTTTGCCAACGCCGGCATCACCGTGCAGGGCTACCGCCACGACACCATGCTGCAGAGCTACGTGCTCGAGGCGCACCGCACGCACGGCCTGGAAGCCCTGGCCGAGCGCCACCTGGGCCGCAAGGGGCTGAGCTACGAAGACTTGTGCGGCAAGGGCGCCAACAAGATCCCGTTCGCGCAGGTGGACGTGGCCAGGGCCACCGAGTATTCGGGCGAAGACAGCGAGATGACGCTGCAGGTGCACCAGGTGCTGTGGCCCGAGGTGCAGGCCGACGCCGGCCTGCGCTTCGTGTACGAGCGCATCGAGATGCCGGTGTCTGTCGTGCTGGAGCGCATCGAGCGCACCGGCGTGCTGATCGATGCTGCGGTGCTGGCCCGCCAGAGCCAGGAACTGGCCGAGCGCATGGTGGGGCTCGAGCAGGAGGCCTACACGATCGCCGGGCAGCCCTTCAACCTGGGCAGCCCCAAGCAGATCGGCGAGATCCTCTTCACCAAGCTGGGTCTGCCGGTCAAGAAGAAGACCGCCAGCGGCGCGCCTTCCACCGACGAGGAGGTGCTGCAGGAACTGGCGGCCGACTATCCGCTGCCGGCGCGCATCCTGGACCATCGCAGCCTGGCCAAGCTCAAGGGCACCTACACCGACAAGCTGCCCCTGATGGTCAACCCGAACACCGGCCGCGTGCACACCAACTACGCGCAGGCCGTGGCCGTGACCGGGCGGCTGGCCAGCAACGACCCCAACCTGCAGAACATCCCCATCCGAACGCCCGAAGGCCGCCGCGTCCGCGAAGCCTTCATCGCCCCACCCGGCCACGTCATCCTCAGCGCCGACTACTCGCAGATCGAGCTGCGCATCATGGCGCACATCAGCGAAGACCCGAGCCTGCTGCGCGCCTTTGCCGAGGGTATCGACGTGCACCGCGCCACGGCCAGCGAGGTCTTCGGGGCGCCCGTGCCCGAGGTATCCAGCGAACAACGGCGCTACGCCAAGGTCATCAACTTCGGGCTGATCTATGGCATGGGGGCCTTCGGCCTGGCCAGCAACCTGGGCATCGAGCAGAAGGCGGCCAAGGACTACATCGACCGCTACTTCGCCCGCTTTGCCGGCGTGAAGCGCTACATGGACGAGACCCGCATCAGCGCCAAGGCCAAGGGCTATGTCGAGACCGTCTTCGGCCGGCGCCTGTGGCTGCCCGAGATCAACAGCGGCAACGGCCCGCGCAAGGCCGGTGCCGAACGGCAGGCCATCAACGCGCCCATGCAGGGCACCGCGGCCGACCTGATCAAGCTGGCCATGATCGCCGTGCAGCAGGCACTGGACGACGAGGGCCGCGCCACCCGCATGGTGATGCAGGTGCACGACGAACTGGTGCTGGAGGTGCCGGCTGCCGAACTGGAGTGGGCCAGGGAAGCGATTCCTCGCCTGATGGCCGGGGTGGCGCAGCTGAAGGTGCCGTTGCTCGCCGAGGTGGGCGTCGGCGCGAACTGGGACGAGGCGCACTGAGCGCCTCCCCGGCGGCCGGTCAGGGCGCTCGCGCTGGTGTCCGGAGCGGGCCCGACGATCCCGGCTGCCTTGAGCGCAGCGATTGGAGGAAGGGTACCAGCCGGTCGCGCCAGACCCGGTACCCCGATTCGTTGGGGTGCACATCGTCGGCGTAGAGGGCGGGCACCGCCATGCCCTTGGTATCCACGAAGGCCGGGTACAGGTCGAGCCAGGCCGTGTATCTGGCGAACGGTGCGGTCCGGGCCAGCCTTTCGAGCCGATCGTTGACCGGCAGCACGACCTGCGCGTTGCGATCGGCCTCGGTGGTGGGCAACAAGGATTGCAGGACGATGCGGGCCGCGGGCCGGCGCGCGTGCAGGGCGTCGAGCACGGCGCGCACGCCTTCGAAGATGCTGTCGACCACCGGCTCCTCGGGGTCCCAGCTGTTGTTGATGCCGATCATCAGCACGAAGAAGTCCGGGTTCAGGCTGGGCGCATCGAGATGGCCCAGGCCCCCTTGCGCGGCAGGCAGCAGGCGGTGGAGAAGATGCTCCGTCCGGTCGCCCGAAATGCCGATGTTGAAGGCCAGGTCATCCGGCTTCGAACCCGAGAACGACTCGTTCCAGACACTGCGGCCGAGGCGCTGGCCCTTCACCCAGGGGTCTTCGGCCAGCAGCCAGAAGTCGGTGATGGAGTCGCCCACGAAGACGAGCTTGACGGCGGCCAGGTCCGTGCGGGTGCGCAAGGCCTCGCCGATGGCAGCCTGGCGAAGCTGCCAGTGCTCGGTGCGCGGCTCGGGTCTGGATGCCTTGAAGTCGGCCGTAGCCGGGCCTGCCAGCATCGCGCAGGACGCCAGGATGGCCAGCATGCCCAGCCGGAACGGACGCTTCATGAAGTTCCTCCTTCGAACAGGTCGGCCACATGGCACCAGTTCGCCTCGGGGCCTCGGTTCAGGCGATCCAGGAGCGCGCTGAAGGACTGCCAATCGCCCTCGGTGGTCATCTCATAGGAGTGACCCCAGAAATAGAAGACACCGCCGGGCCGTGCCCGCTCCAGGCGCTGCCAGAAGTCGGGCGCCTGGAAGTGGCAGTGCGGCGACACGTGAAGGGGGTCGGCCGGGGCGAAAGGGCCGTCGGCTGCATCGGTCGTCCGGCCGTAGATGTGGCCGGCCTCGCGCACGGCATGGGCCACCGCGTCGTTCACGCGGCCGAAGGGGTAGGCAAAGCCGCGCACGGGCCTGCCGAAGATCTGCTGCAGCTCGTCGCGTCCCTGTTCGACCTCCCGGTGCAGCGCATCCAGGGGCAGGGCGTCCAGGCACGGGTGGCTGAAGCTGTGGTTGGCGATGTCGAAGCCACGGTACGCGTCGTGAAGTTCACCCCGGGCCAGGCGCCAGACCTCGGTGCCGGCGTGCATCCAACCCAGCGTGCGCCCGGTTTCGTGCAGGCCGGCGTTGAGGTTGAAGGTCGCCTTGGCACCCACGGCCCGCAGCAGATCCAGCAAGCGCAGATCGCTCGTCACGCCGTCGTCCCAGCACTGCACCAGCTTCATGTCTGATCAACGCCGATCAATAGCCAATCGCTATTCGATATATTTGAGCAATCAAACCACACAATGATGCGTCGCAGCAATACTCTGCCTTGTCGGTGAACCATCGCCGCCTCGCTCCCCTTCACATCCATCGACCCACCAGGAGTTCCAAATGTCCCTGATCAACACGCACGTCAAGCCGTTCAAGGCCCAGGCCTACCAGAACGGCAAGTTCATCGAAGTCACCGAACAGTCGCTCAAGGGCAAGTGGAGCGTGTTCATGTTCTACCCGGCCGACTTCACCTTCGTGTGCCCGACCGAACTGGAAGACCTGGCCGACCACCACGCCGCCTTCAAGGATATCGGCGTCGAGCTGTACGGCATCTCCACCGACACGCATTTCGCCCACAAGGCCTGGCACGACACGTCGGACGCCATCAAGAAGGTCAACTATGCCCTGATCGGCGACCCCACCGGCGCCATCACCCGCAACTTCGACGTGATGATCGAAGAAGAAGGCCTGGCCCTGCGCGGCACCTTCGTGATCAATCCCGAAGGCCAGATCAAGCTGTGCGAGATCCACGACAACGGCATCGGCCGTGACGCGTCCGAGCTGATGCGCAAGGTCAAGGCTGCCCAGTACGTGGCTGCCCACCCCGGCCAGGTCTGCCCCGCCAAGTGGACCGAAGGCGCCGCCACGCTGACGCCGTCGCTCGACCTCGTCGGCAAGATCTGAGCCACACCCGCCCAAGCCGTGCGGGTGCCCCCGCACGGCCCGTCCGTGCCCCTGCACCAGAAAGTTTCCGTCATGTTGGACAGCACCCTCAAGGCCCAGTTGAAGGCCTATCTCGAAAGGCTTCGGCACCCCGTGGAGATGGTCTCCTCGCTGGATGACCGGCCGGCTTCGGCCGAGATGCGAGGGTTGCTGGACGAGATCGCGACGCTGAGCCCGCTGGTGCAGGTGCGGCACGACGGGCAGGATGCGCGCCGTCCGTCGTTTTCCATCAGCGCTGTCGGGCAGGACATGGGCGTGCGCTTTGCCGCCATCCCCATGGGCCACGAATTCACCTCGCTGGTGCTGGCGCTGCTGCAGGCGGGCGGACACCCGCCCAAGGTCGAGGCCGACGTCATCGAGCAGATACGCTCATTGCAGGGCGAGTTCGTGTTCGAGACCTACATGTCGCTGACCTGCCACAACTGCCCGGACGTGGTGCAGGCGCTGAACCTGATGGCCGTGCTGAACCCTCACGTGCGGCACGTGGCGGTGGACGGCGGGCTGTTCAAGGCCGAAGTGGACGAGCGCCAGATCATGGCGGTACCCACGGTGTTCCTGAACGGGCAGATGTTCAGCTCCGGCCGCATGGAACTGGCCGAGATCCTGGCCAGGATCGACACGGGTGCCAAGGCGCGCGATGCCGCGCGGCTGGCCACCAAGGAGCCCTTCGACGTGCTGATCGTGGGCGGCGGGCCTGCGGGCGCTGGCGCGGCGGTGTACGCCGCCCGCAAGGGCATCCGCACCGGCATCGTGGCCGAGCGCTTCGGCGGCCAGACGCTGGACACCATGGGCATCGAGAATTTCATCTCGGTCCAGGAAACGCAAGGCCCCAAGTTCGCCGCCGCGCTGGAAGCCCACGTGCGCGGCTACGGCGTGGACATCATGAACAACCAGCGCGTGACGGCCATCGAGCCGGCGGCGCAGCCCGGCGGCGAGATCACCGTTCGCCTGGACAACGGGGCCGAGTTGAAGTCCCGCACCTTGATCCTGGCCACCGGCGCACGCTGGCGCAATGTCAACGTACCGGGCGAGAACGAATACCGAAACAAGGGCGTGGCCTATTGCCCGCATTGCGACGGGCCGCTGTTCAAGGGCCGCCGTGTGGCGGTGATCGGTGGTGGCAATTCGGGCGTGGAAGCGGCCATCGATCTGGCCGGCCTGGTGGCGCACGTCACGCTGCTGGAGTTTGCCGACACCCTCAAGGCCGACGCGGTGCTGGTCAACAAGCTCAAGAGCATGCCCAACGTGACCATCCACACCGGCGCGCAAACCACCGAGATCACCGGCGACGGCATCAAGGTCGACGGCCTGGTCTACAAGGACCGCGCCAGTGGCGAACTGCATCGTGTCGAACTGGCGGGGGTCTTCGTGCAGATCGGGCTGGTGCCCAACACCGAGTGGCTGCGGGGTACGGTGGAGTTGTCCAAGTACGGCGAGATCATCATCGACGATCGCTGCGCCACCAGCATGCCGGGTGTGTACGCTGCGGGTGACGTGACCACCGTGCCCTACAAGCAGATCATCATCGCCAGCGGCGAGGGTTCGAAGGCGGCTCTGTCGGCCTTCGACCACCTGATCCGCAGCCCGCTCGTCGCGGCCTGAGCCCGATGCCCTGAGCGCGCGGCTCAAGTTGCGGCACGGCCGGCCGAAGCACGGGGCAGCGGCGGTCTGCCGCGCCAGCCGGGATCCATGCCGCCTGCCCTGCCCAAGTTCACGCGCTGCCCCAAGTGCGACCACCGCCCCTTGCCGGTGGAGCAATCGTTGCCGGCCGCCTGCCCGGCCTGCGGCTTGATCCTGGCCAAGGCGGCTGCGCGGGCCGCCCAGGGCGACGCAACGGCCGAAGTGGGCCGCACGGCCCCTGCCTTGCTCCGCAGCCCCTCGGTAGACAACGAGGCCAGGTGGCGATTCCTCTGGCAGGTGCCGCAGCGTGTCGACCGCACGATGTTCGCCGGTCGCGTGGCGCTCCTGGCGTTCTTCACCGTCTGGGGCCTGTGGCTCATGGCGCAGGACCATCGCGACGGCTCCATCGGCCGGTCTTTCCTGCACGGTCCGTTGCTGGTCTTCCACGAGGCGGGCCATGTGCTGATGGGGCCTTTCGGGGAATGGATGATGGTCTTCGGCGGCACGCTGGGGCAGTTGGCGATGCCGGCCGTCCTGGGCGGGGCCTTGTTGTGGAAGAACCGGGATCCTTTCGGCGCGTCCATCGGCCTGTGGCTCTTCGGCGTGTCGGTGCTGGACGTCGCGCCTTACGTGTACGACGCCCTGCACCCCCAGCTGATCCTGCTGTCGGGCAGCACCGGGGAAGATGGCGGGCACGACTGGATCTACCTGCTGGATTCGATGCATCTGTTGCGCCGTGCGCAGGGCCTGGGCCTGCTGGTGCGCGTGGCAGGTGGTGCCTGCGTCCTGCTGGCCCTCGGCTGGGCCGCGGCCCTGCTGGTGCGCCAAGCCCCGCGCATCGAGGCGGTGGTGCTCGAAGAGCGCTGAGAGGCCCGCCGGCTGCCCGCGGGCCTTTCAGCGCGGCCGGTAGGCCAGCCGCACGTAGATCGGCGCGAAGGCCTCGGCCTGGGTGATTTCCAGCAGCAGTTCACGCGCCAGCTCCAGCATGGCGATGAAGGTCACCACCAGCACCGGCATGCCGCGCGTGGTGTCGAACAGCTCGTGGAATTCCATGAAGCGCCGCCCCTGCAGCTGGCGCAGCACGATGCTCATGTGCTCGCGCACCGACAGCTGCTCACGGCTGATGGTGTGGTGCTGGTTCAGCCGGGCGCGCTGCAGGATGTCCCGCCAGGCTTCGCGCAGGTCGTCGGTGTGGACGTCGGGCCAGCGCGGCTCCAGGCTCTGTTCGATGTGCACCTGGGCGCGGAAGAAGTCGCGGCCCAGCAGGGGCAGGGCGTCCAGCCGCGCGGCCCCGAGCTTGATCTGCTCGTACTCCACCAGCCGCCGCACCAGCTCGGCACGAGGGTCTTCGGGCTCGCCATCCTGTGCGCTCTTCTTGGGCGGCAGCAGCATCCGCGACTTGATCTCGATGAGCATCGCGGCCATCAGCAGGTAGTCGCTGGCCAGCTCGAGGTTGTGCTTGCGGATCTGGTCGACGTATTCCAGGTATTGCCGCGTGACGCTGGCCAGCGGGATGTCGAGGATGTTGAAGTTCTGCCGCCGGATGAGGTAGAGCAGCAGGTCCAGCGGGCCTTCGAAGGCTTCGAGGAAGACTTCCAGTGCGTCCGGCGGGATGTAGAGATCCAGCGGCATCCGGAACAGCGGTTCGCCGTACAGGCGCGCCACGGCCACCTGGTCCACCACCTCGGGGCCTGCTGCGCCGCTTTCGGTCGGGAGCTCAGCGGCCTGGGCGCTGCCGCTCACGCCCCGGTCTTGGTCTGGTAGACGTAGGGCTGCTGGGGGACCTTGGCGTCACGCCATTCGGCCTGCTCCTGGCGGTCGAGCGCGCGGTCCCAGAGCAGCGCCCGGCCGGCCCGCTGGTCGCTCTCGAGAGCGGGCTTCTTCGCCTTGAGCTCTTCGATGAAGTTCGTCACGTCGGACTTGTAGGGCTTCCAGAAGAAAGGCATGGATGTTCGGCGTGCAAAGAGGCTGAAATGCGATTTTAGGGCGTGCCCGCGGGGCCGGGGGGTGATTCCGGCTCGCCGGAGAAGGCGGCGGCCACGGTGGGCACGATGTTCTCTTCGCCCAGCACGGCTTCGAAGCCCGTGCTGCGCATCAGGTGCAGGGGTTGCTCGTTGACATTGGCCAGCACCAGGGCCACCCCCTGGCGCTTGAGCGTGCGGTGCATCTGCTCCATCGCGTCCAGGCCCGAACTGTCCATCAGGATCAGGCGTTGCATCTGCAGCACCACGGCCCGCGTGCCGGCGGGCAGTTGCTCGGGCAGGGCCTCGATCTTGCCGACGGCCCCGAAGAACAGCGAGCCGTAGAGCTCGAAGACCGTCACGCCGGCGGGCAACTCGGCGTCGGACAGCGGCTTGACGCTGAACAGCGTGCCCATGCGCCAGATGAAGAACACGCACGACAGCACCAGGCCCACCTCCACCGCCACCGTGAGGTCGAAGACGATGGTCAGCGTGAACGTGCCCAGCATCAGCGCCCGGTATCCCACCGAGAACTTGGCCAGCCGCACGAACTGGTGCCCTTCGAACATGTTCCAGGCCACGAACATGAGGATGCCGGCCAGCGCCGCCAGCGGCACCAGCGAGGCCAGCGGTGCGGCCAGCAGCAGGATCAGGAGCAAGGTGCCGGCATGCACGATGCCCGAGATTGGCGTCAGCGCGCCGGCGCGCACGTTGGTGACGGTGCGGGCGATGGTGCCCGTGGCCGGGATGCCGCCGAAGAAGGGCGTCACCATGTTCGCCACGCCCTGGGCCATCAGTTCCTGGTTGGGGTCGTGCCGCCGGAAGGTGCCCATGTTGTCGGCCACCCGGGCGCACAGCAGCGACTCGATGGCGCCGAGCAGGGCGATCGTCACGGCCGGGATGGTCAGCCGCTGCGCGCTGTCCCAGCTCAGGGGCGGGAATTCGAAGGCCGGCAGGCCGCGCGGCAACGCGCCGAAGCGCGAGCCGATGGTCTCCACAGGCAGCTTGAACCACCACGCCGTGAACGTCAGCACCACCAGCGCCACGATGGGTGCGGGCAGGCGCGCCACCAGGCGCAGCGGCGCGCTTGCCAGCCACGGCTGCGGCAGCAACCGGCCGGGGGTGAAGAGCCTGGGCCAGGCGATCAGCATCCCGATGCAGGCCACCCCGATGGCGAACGCCGCTGCGTTAAAGCTGCCCAGGTGCGCGGCCAGCGTACCTAGTTGCGCGAAGAACTCGCCCGGCATCCTGGCGATGTCCAGGCCCATCAGGTCGCGCAGTTGCGACAGGGCGATCAGCACCGCGATGCCGTTGGTGAAGCCGATCACGATGGACA
>CAIJPE010000410.1 GCA_903822435.1 uncultured beta proteobacterium
ACAGTTCGACGTTTTTGGGGCCACCGGCATGGGTTCGTCAGACCGCCTGCAGCAGTCCATCGGCTTGATTCCCGGCGATGGGGCTTACGGTTCTTTCCCACGTTCAAGCAACAGCGTGAGCTACCTGACGCCTACCTTCGGCGGCTTCTTCGGTGAAGCCACCTTGGCCGCCGGCGAGGGCAGCCTGGGCGGAAAATATAGCGGCGGTCGCGTCGGCTATCACGCCGACGATTTGGTGGTGGCCGCCGCTTACGGCAACACCCAGGTCACCAGCGCCATCGAAGCGAAGATGGCCAACGCCGGCATCAGCTACGACCTGAAGTTCGTGCGCTTGGTGGGCTTCTACTCGACCACACACGTCGGCCCGGCGCGCCAGGACAACACCCTGGTCGCCGCTGCCCTGCCGCTGGGCGTCTTCAGCCTGCGTGCTTCCTATCAGCAGGTCAAGGGCAAGGGCATCATCAGCAACCAGCAAGCGAAAATGATGGCGCTGGGGGCGAGCTACGACCTCTCGCGCCGCACGGCGGTATATACGACGCTTTCGGAAATCAAGAACACCAACAACAGCTTTACCGTGAGCAGTGGCCCGGTGCTGGTCCGTGGCGACGATTCCAAGGGCTACGAGGTCGGGCTTCGCCACGCGTTCTAAAGCCTGTTGCTGAGCCTGGACGCGAAACCATCGCCGTCTGCATGGGTTGAGCCTCACCAGAGAGGAAGGCCTCGCCGCACCCTGTCCAGCATCTCCTGCTGAACGTCGGGCCTTGGTCGCCGCAGCCGCCAATGACTTCGACTTCGTACAAGTGCTCCGTCAAGGCCATAGGCGAGTGCAAGCAGGCCTTTGCGGGTCCTGCGCAGCAGCCCAAGGCTTGGCCGTGCGGGCGGCGAGGTTCGAGCCAGCTGGTGCAGGACGCGCAGCCCTTAGCCGACAGCGCCAGGTTGAAGAACCTGCGAGGCCCAGGATTCACCAACGGCGCCACGGTCGGCCTGTCGCCATAAACCAGCCGCAAGTGCGTGTCGCTGCCGGCCACATCCACCGTCGTGCCCTTACATACCAGCAGCCCCGTCTGGGGCGCTGCGGCCAGCGCCCAGCCAGCCGACGGCGCGACGGTCTCACCAGGCGGGCTGGCGGCGCTTGATGGCCAGTGCCGCAAGCCCGAACACGCTCAACATCCAGGCGGCCGGCTCAGGCACGGCGGACACCTCCACGCGCAGACCGAAGGACAGGGGCTGGGTCGTCGCCTGCCAGCCGCTGCCAGCGTTGAAGGCGGTGCGCGCCAGCGGGCTGGGCGCACCCACATCGACCAGCGCGCCGGTGATGCTACCGCTGCCCAGCGTGTCGCCAGCATTGACTTCGATGCCTGCCCAGTAAGTGCCGCTGGTCAACGTCCAGCCCAGGTCAGCAGCGCCATTCCAGCCGTCGCCGACGGCCGTGGAGGTGGTGCTGACGAGCAGCGCGCCCGGGGTGTGCGCAGCGGTATCGGCGTACAGCACCAAGGTGAAGGTCTCACCGGCGGTGGTGCCCAGCAGGTGGGTGGCCAGCGACTGCACGGTGACGCCTTGCGCCAGCGTGAACTGGCCCGCGACGAAGTCGTTGCTGTCGAGCGTCAGTGCACCGACGAAGCTACCGCCTGGCGTGCCGGTGTCTACGACGAGTGAGGCGTGTGCCGCGCCCGAAACCGCGAAAGCAGCGGCTGCGAACAGCGGCAGGAAGATCTTGCTCATATGCAACTCCCGGCCTCAAGGCGCGATGGCGTACTGGCCGATGAGTGACGTCGGGCCGAAGTGCTCGTCGAAGCCATAGGTGAGCATATCGACGCTGCCGTCCGCGTGCACCTTCACCGTGGCCCACGAATAGCTGCGGTCGGTGGCGGGATTGGCGCTCGGGCCACCAGAGACCTTCAGATCGAAGGGAGAACCGCCGGCGCCCACGATCACCTGGTAGGCGCCACCGCGTGGCTGTGACACGTTGTAGATGTGCTCGTGGCCACAGAAGTAAATGGCGTTGTTGGCCTCGATCACGTCCCAGAATGCGTTGCGCTTGAGGGTGGTGGCGGCGGTGGCATCCAGCCCAGCGCCAGTGACCGGTGTGCCTGTGGAGTAGTTGTAGGTGTAGGCCGGCTTATGGCCGAAGACGAAGATCTTCTTCACGCCGCGCTGCTTGGCAGCGGCGAGGTCGGCAGCCAGCCATTGCGCGGGTGCCGAGGTCTCAGAACCGACGGGGTCGGTGTTGATCACCGCGAAGTGCATGTTGGCGTAATCGAAGCTGTAGCTCAGTTTGCTCTGGTCGGTGGTCAGGCCGTCGGGACCGGCGCTGACGGGTCCGAAATTGGAGTTGGCGGGCGCCGAACCCAACAAGGAGGTGAAACGGGTGGTGTCCAGGATCAGGTCGCCCATGTTGGCGCCCCAGGCCTGTTCATTTTCAACCTTGGCCACGCGTTGGCCGTCGCTATTGACCGGACATGCCTTGCACTCGGTCTCGTGGTTGCCGGCCACAGGGAAGACGTAGGTGCCGGTTTCCATCAGCGGCGCCACCATGCCGCGCCAGAATCCGTACTGCTGGTAGAACTTCATCAGGTCCGAGCCCGTGATCTGGGCCGTAGTGGTCGGCAGCACGGGGCCGCTGATCGAGGACTGATTGAAGCTGGAGGTGTAGCCGATGTTGGCCCAGCCGTAGCCGTGGATCATGTCCCCGTTGAAGAACAACATGGACGGCTTCTGAGTCTGGATCGTGCGCAGGATGCGCGTGATGGCTTTGGTGTTCTGCAACCACATCGCGTCCTGGCCGCTCAGCGTGGGTCCGACGCTGGCCTGGTCATAGCTGACGGGGTCCTGGCGCGAATCGCCCACGGTGGAGAAGGTCAGCACCACAGGGGAAGGCGCGGTCACGCGGGGCGTGCTGACGCCGGCGGCCTGGCGGATGAGGACCTGCGCCTGCACACTCAGGGTGGCGGCCAGGGCCAGGCACGCAGACATGATTCGGGCAGCCCGAATGGACCCGGGTCGCTTAAATCTGGGCATAGGGAATCTCTCCTGACGTTTCTTCGTCTGTCTCCAGGATGAGGGGCGACAGTGACAGTGCGGTGACACGCGGTCCCTCATTAGCCGGGGTCAGCGGTGAGGCCGTACTGCTCGAAAACCACCGCCGAACTGATTGGCAAGAACCGCGGTGGCGTCCCAGACGACGACGTGCTGGAGTTGCGAACAGTCGGCACGGCCACCCAAGCCG